>JAPYWJ010000004.1 GCA_028276405.1 Hydrogenobacter sp. | reverse complement strand
GGAGTATGGCGAGAGAAGGGTCAAGGACGAGGACGGTAGCGAGAGGATAGAAAGATACGAAAGAGGCTATATCCTGCCCTACACCAACGACTACCGTATAAGGGACATAGAAGAAAGCCTAAAAGCCATCTGCTCCAAGCTTGGCATAAAAGCGGACATAACCTGGGGAAGCTGATAGTTAAGGCACCTTTGAAGGTTACCGACGAGAAGATCATAGAGGTGGTCCTCAAGCACAAAAAATGGATAGAAAGCAAAATAAAAGAGGTTCTCTCTCGGGATCCCAAGGCGGGCAAAAAGGAGTTTGTTAATGGCGAAAGCTTTTTGTATCTTGGCAGGTCCTACAAGCTACACATAGTGGAAAACCAAGAGGAGCCAATAAAGTTTGAAAATGGCTTTTTCCTTTCCAAAAAGTTCCTACACTGTGCCCGAGAGGTCTTTATAGCTTTGTATAAAGAGGCCGCTTTAGAGAAAATCTCCCAAAGGGTAGAGTTCTACGCAAAAAAGGCGGGCTTGAAGTATGGAAGGATAAGAATAACAGATGCACGCACGCGATGGGGCTCCTGCTCGGGCAATAACCTTAACTTCTCTTGGAGGCTCATCATGGCACCCCTTTCGGTTATAGATTATGTGGTAGTCCATGAGCTTGTCCATTTAGAAGAAAAGAACCACAGCAAAAGCTTTTGGACAAAGGTAAAAGTGTTGATGCCCGATTACCAAAAGCATCACCAGTGGCTAAAGGAAAACGGCCACCTATTGAGACTGTAAATGCCGCGCCTTGATTTTCAAGGCTTTACTTCTTTGGAGGTAATTTCTCACACCATGTATAGAAGTGTTATATAATTTTTTCTCTTAGGTTTAGGAGGTAAAAATGAGAGTAAAAGGTCCGTCTTCAAGAAAGTTTAAAAAGAAGATACTAAAGCTCGCAAAGGGTTTTAGAGGACAGAGGAAAAATGTCTACAGAAGGGCAAAAGAGTATGTATTTAGGGCTTTGCAGTATCAATACAGGGATAGAAGACAAAGAAAGAGAGAGTTCAGAAGGCTATGGATAGCGAGGATAAACGCAGCAGTTAGGCTCCACGGTATGTCCTATAGCAAGTTTATGGCAGGTCTAAAGAAGGCAGGTGTAGAGCTAAACAGGAAAGTTCTTGCTGATATGGCAGTAAAAGATCCAGAGGGATTTGCGCACATAGTAAACAAAGCTAGATCAGCTTTAACGAGCACCTGATGATAGACCCTTCTGAGCTCAAGAGACAGGTAGAGGAAGAGGTAAAAAAGGCGGACAGTTTGCAAAAACTCTCCCAAGTAAAGGCAAAGTATCTTGGAAAAGAGGGAACTATCAGCCTTGCACTCAAAGGCATAAAGGATCTACCCCAAGAGAAGAGAAAAGATTACGGTTCGCAACTGAACGCTCTTAAGGAGTTTGTGGAGAAAGTCGTAAAAGAAAAGGAAGAATACCTTAAGAACCTTGAGATAGAAAAAAGGCTAAGTGCTCAATGGGTAGATATGTCCGTACCCTTAGAAGGTCTGGTAGGGGCTTTGCATCCCATCACACAGACGCTTATGAGGATAAGAGACATATTTGTCAGTATGGGTTTTTCCGTATTTGAAGGTCCAGAGATGGAACTTGAAATCTACAACTTTGACCTTCTAAACATACCCAAGGAACATCCAGCAAGGGACATGCAAGACACTTTTTATCTAAACACGGAAGGGTATCTCCTGAGGACTCACACTTCCCCAGCACAGATAAGGGTTATGCTTTCCCAAAAACCACCCATACAGGTTATAGCACCGGGCAAAGTTTACAGAAGAGATGATGATCCTACTCATTCTCCTATGTTTCATCAAGTAGAAGGTCTTGTAGTAGACGAATATGTAAACTTTAAACACATGAAGTATACCATAGAAGCTTTCTTAAGGACTTTCTTTGAGAAAAGTATGCCCGTAAGGTTCAGAGCCTCTTACTTCCCTTTTACAGAGCCTTCTGCAGAAGTTGACATAGGTTGTGTAATATGTGAAGGTTTAGGATGTAGGGTATGCAAGGGTTCTGGATGGTTAGAGGTGATGGGTTGTGGTATGGTCCATCCTAATGTTTTAGAAAACTGCGGTGTAGATACGGAGCTTTACCAAGGTTTTGCCTTTGGAATGGGTGTGGAAAGGCTTTCTATGCTCTACTTTGGCATAGACAACATAAAGCTCTTCTACGAGAACGACCTTAGATTTCTGAAACAATTTATATAATTATGGAGATAAAGGTCATCTACAGAGGGCAAGAGATGACTTTGCACCTTGAAGGAGAAAAAGTGAAGGCAAAAGACATTCTCAAAGCCCTGAACCTCTCAAAAGATTACGCCTTTGTTGTCAAAAACGATCAGGTGGTAAGTGAAGAAGAAACCATAAACCCTGGTGATCACATAAGAGTCGTAAATGCCATATCCGGAGGTACCCTTTGAGAAAGTGTGTCAGATGTGGTAAGAAGGCACAAATTTACCTGTACAGCCACAGGCTTTCCCTTTGCAGTGAGCACTATTTGGAGTGGTTTGAAAACAGGGTAGAGAGAACCATAAAAGAGTTTAACATGTTTACAAAGGAAGAGAAAATACTTGTTGCGGTGTCTGGGGGTAAAGATAGCCTTTCTTTGTGGCATACACTCATCAAACTTGGCTACCAAGCAGACGGTTTTTACATAAACCTGGGTATAGGTGATTACTCTCAAAAGTCTTTGCAAAAAGCTAAGAATTTTGCGGATAAGTACCAACTTACATTACACACCTTAGACCTTTCTAAGGAGATAGCAAGTATTCCTGATTTAAAGGCTTACGATAGCAGGCCCACGTGTTCTCTGTGTGGTAGCGTAAAGAGGTACTACATGAACAAATACGCGAAAGAGAAGGGATACGCGGTGCTGGCTACTGGACACAATTTAGATGATGAGTCTGCAGTTCTGTTTGCAAACGCCTTAAGCTGGAATGTGGAATATCTGCGAAGGCAGTATCCTGTTTTGCCAGAAGATGACGGGTTTGTCAGAAAGGTAAAGCCTCTGTGTAAAATAAGCGAGAAAGAAAGTGCTCTGTATGCGGTTTTGGCAGGTATAGATTACATAGAAGAAGAATGCCCTTTCTCGGAAGGTGCCACATCTATAGAGTATAAGCTTTACCTTTCGCAACTTGAGGATAAAAGCCCAGGAACAAAGCTGAGGTTTTACAGTGAGTTTTTAAGGAAGCTGTATCCCCTCTTGAAAGAAAGTCCAAGAGGAAACCTACAAAAGTGTGAAGTTTGTGGGGAACCTTCTATTAATTCCCTTTGCAATGTTTGTAGACTTAAGCTAAAGCTAAGCTCACATAAAGAAAAGATTTAAAACAAGTGCGGGGATCAATAACGCAGAAAAAGCCAAAAGACTAAGCTGATGGCTATGAAAAAGCTCAAATAGTGTGGAGTACAGGAAAATACCCCCAAGATGCGATGCAAAATAAAAGAACATGAACCTGTGTATGTACTCTTCCTTTGGATACCTATAGTAAAGGTAGGTACGGAAAAATACCCAGTAGAAGGCTATACTGATGCCTACCATTGCTGCAAGAAGGGTAAAAAACCTGGGAAAGCCCAGAAAGACGGGTACGCACATCATGATCAAGATGGTAAGCGTTCCAAAGTTTTTTATACCAAGCTTTTCCATCAAAAAAGGTGAGAGTATGGCACAGAAAAACGCAGTAATTAAAGCTATACCAAAAAGCCTGTGTATGTAAGCTTCAGCCAGTGTAGAGCTATCTCTAAGCACATAGTAAGCCATAGAAGACAAAACTTCTGCATACTCACCCATAACCCAAACTGTAAACACCTCTGCCAAGAACTTAGGTTTCTTTATTTGGGAAAAACTTAGCTTTTTAATGTTAAAAGGAACACCTCTTAAGAACAGCATGGAAATTAAGGTCAGAGAGTAAAGTATAGACAGCGTAGGTAAATTTGAGCTTTCAAAGAGCATAAGCAAACCCAAAGCCAAAAAACCACCTGCGTAAGATAACCCTACTGCAATTTCAAACTTTTCAAACTTAGTCGCCAACACTTCATACC
Source organism: Hydrogenobacter sp. (assembly GCA_028276405.1). Lineage (GTDB taxonomy): Bacteria > Aquificota > Aquificia > Aquificales > Aquificaceae > Hydrogenobacter. The sequence continues at coordinate 61,100 of JAPYWJ010000004.1, read as the reverse complement.
AGAAGAAGAAAGCGGTGTGAAAGACCACAAAAAGAAAAAGGAGAATCAACACAAAAGAGCTGTAAGGGAAAAAACCTATTGAGATGCAAATAAACCCAAGTGTAATAACATAAAAACTGTAATTTAAGGCTTTGAAAACATATATACCCATTAACAGGAGTAAAAAACCCAAAGCGTTTGCCATCGTTATGGCATAACCGTAGGTGCTTGCACTAAAAATCTCATAGCTTTTTGACGGAAAGTAGATGTAAATTAAAAAAGAAGAAAATATAGTGTCTACGAACTCAAAAAGTATATATAAGAGGAAAAGCATCACTCTTCTTTATTTACTTGCATGTCCACCACTACTGTAAAAAGAGAAGCATCCCTTTTAAAACTTACCTGTATGCCCAGTCTTCTGGCTACCTCATCCACTATGGTAAGACCTAACCCATAAGACTCGTCTTCCATGTCAAGGCGACTTTTCTCGTCAGTTATATTGCTCATAAACACTCTTAGTTTGTCGTTTCTGAGCTCTCCGCTTATTTTTATCTCTGTACCCTCCTTAGCGTATTTTACCGCATTATCCAGTAAGTTAAGAAACAGAGTATAAATGAGTTCGTAATCGGAAAGCACTTGTACATGGGGAACATGATCAACGCTTATGGTCAGGTTTTTGGCATACAGGTTGGCTTGGTAAAACTCCACCAGCTCAGATATAAGACCCTTTATGTTTATCAGGGTGATCCTTGTGGGCTTTAACTCAAGTTCTGAAAGCACCTTTAGATTTTTCATAAGCTTTATGATGCGCCTTATGGCTCTTTCTATAGCCTGCCTTACATCCTCATCTACCTTTATGTGAGACATGTTCATGAGTATTATACTTAGAGGAGTTTTTACCTCATGAGACAAATAAAGAGCAACTTTCCTTAGCTCTTTTGAGTAAAGCTCATAGTCATGCAGATGTTTTCTTATATCAAGCACAGACAGAAAAGCTATAAGCAAAGCGGTTATGATAGAAGAAAACACAGAAGAAAGAAGAAGTAAATTTACTCTCTTTTCTATCTTTGCCTTGGGAAGTGCAACAACTACCTTACAAAAAGAGGTACCACACAGAAATTTATCCACATAAACTAAGTAATTCCTAATGTCCTGAGCTTGACTGGGCATAGGTTTTAGGTTTATCAGGTAGTTTATGTCCCCTAAATTATCCAACTTTCTGTTAGAGCTGAGAATTCTCCCTTTACTGTCCGTTATCAGGATTATATAGTCATAGCCAAAGTACTGATTGTCCAAAATATCCTCATCGTGGCTCAAAAAATCTACAAGCTTTTCACCTGTCTTCAAAAGGTAGTCGCTTTCTAAGTCATTTATGTATGATTTAAAGCTCCAAAAGCTAAGTGTGAAAAAAGTACCTATGGGCAAGAGGAATTTGAAAAAGTTAAAAAGGAAAGCTTTATACAGGTTCTTTGGACTTTTCATACTTTAAGGTATATCCTATACCTGGATAGCTTATTATGTCAAATCCGTGATTTCTTAATAATTTTCTTAGGTTGTAAACATGGGTCCTTAGGGCGTCAATGCTTGCATCTTCGTAAGAGCTCCATGCATAAGAAAATAAAGTGTTATAAGAGGTCACCTTTCCTACATTTTCCAGCAGCTTTATAAGGATCATCACCTGTTTTTTAGGAAGTGAAAGGGTCTGTCCCTTTATGCGCACAATCATAGAAAAGGGATCTATTTCCATATCTTCGTACACTAGGGTTCTATTCTTGGTTATGTTCTTAACTCTTCTGAGCACCGTCTCTATTCTTGCTAAGAGCTCCTCCGGATTAAAAGGTTTTACCATATAATCATCAGCCCCCATCCTTAAACACCTTACCTTTTCAGAGACATCGTCTACTACTGTTAAGACTATGGTGGGAATGTTTTTATCGCTCAGTACTGGTATGAGCTTACTTCCATCTTCTCTACCAAGAAAAAGATCAAGCACGCATACATCAAAAACTTCCCTCTCAAGAAACTCAAGAGCAGAACTTACACTTTTGGCTACTGCACAATCCCAGCCTGCAGAGGATAAAAACCTGCTTATAGGAAGTGCCAAGTCCATTTCGTCTTCAACCAGAAGAACCTTCATATACTAACCTCACATAAAGGAAGCTTTCGCCAAAAAGGTTAAACCTCCTAACTTTACTTAATTTATAACCTGAGTTTTTAAGTATTCTTTCTCTTGTAGGTGAGAAAAACCACATAAAGTTGGGCTCTATAAGGGCAACTATGGACAGAGGCTTAAAGATCTTTTCTATACTTCTCATTATGGGTATAAAGTGAGCAGGATCACTAATTACGAGATCCTCAATGTAGGCTCTACCCTTTCTATAACTGTAAACTAAATACCCTACTTCCTGTGTTGAAGACCTAAACATGTAAGCTTTTTTATGCCGTATCAGTTCTTTTACTTCAATATCACTGGAACCTTTCCAAACTTTTAGTTCTAAGGATTTTAGCTTTTCCAAAAGCTCTGGCGTATTTACTTCTACTATGTCCATTATCTTTCAAGTTTAAGTGGGAAGCATAAATTTTTTATAAACTGTTATAATACTTTGGTAAGATGTTAACCCTAAAAAAGATAAAGATGGTAAAAGGTGAAATTAGAGTGCCTTCTGATAAATCCATATCTCATAGAGCCATCTTTATATCTTCCATAGCGGAAGGTAAAAGTGTTGTAAAAAACTGGCTTGTCTCTGAGGACACTATGGCAACTTTTAATGCCATGATACAGTTAGGAGTAAAAGCGCTGATAAAAGGCAGCGAAGTGGTGGTGGAAGGAAGGAATTACTTATTCAATGAACCATCAAATGTCCTTGATGCCAAAAATTCTGGGACAACCGCAAGGTTACTTATGGGCGTGCTTTCAACCCAAGATTTTTTTAGCGTCATTACAGGAGATGATAGTCTAAGAAGCAGACCCATGCTTAGGGTTGTAGAACCCCTAAGACAGATGGGAGCAACGCTTGACGGTAAGGAAAAAGGAAATAAGCTCCCCGTAGCCATAAGAGGGGGTAAGCTAAAAGGTATGTCTTTTTTTAACAAGAGGGCATCCGCACAGGTAAAGTCTGCATTGCTTTTGGCGTCATTAAAAGCTGAAGGTTTTACTGAAATAACAGAGCCTTACCTTTCAAGGGACCACACGGAAAGAATGCTTAGGCTTTTTGGAGCAGAGCTAACCCAGTTGGAAGGTAAAGAGGGACATATGGTAAAGATAAAGGGTACCCAAAAACTTTACGCTTGCGATGTATACTGTCCTGCAGACCCATCTTCCTCTGCCTTCTTTGTTGCGCTTGCAGTTCTTACAGAAGGTTCTGAACTCATACTCAAAGATGTGCTTGTTAATCCAACCAGAGATGGCTTTTTTAGAAAGCTCAGGCAAATGGGAGCTCATGTAGAGTATCTAAACCTAAGAGAGATTTCTGGAGAACCTATAGCGGACATATGGGTTAAAGGTAAGGGAAGGTTAAGGGGGATAAATGTGAGTGAGGAAGATGTTCCATCTGTTATAGATGAGCTTCCTCTTTTAGCTCTGGTGATGTCATTGGCAGAAGGCTCATCTTCTGTTAGGGGTGCTCAAGAGCTTAGAGTAAAGGAAAGCGACAGGATCAAGGCGGTTGTAGAAAATCTAAGGAGCATGGGTGCAAAGATAGAGGAGTACGAAGATGGCTTTCACATAGAGGGTGTTGAGAGATTAAAAGGTGCCTACATAAGAACCTACGCAGACCACCGCATAGCTATGACTTTCTCAATAGCAGGTCTTGTGGCTGACGGGGAAACCATCATAGATAATCCTCAGTGTGTGTCTGTATCTTATCCAAACTTTTTTAGGGATCTTGAGACGCTCATCCACCAAACCTAAGAAGCACTGCAAAGTACACAACCGCAAGGCTAAGAAGAAGGTTCACAAAACCCAAGAGACGTGCCATCCATCTGTGAAAAACCCCTTCTAAAGCTTTTTTCCCAAAGTAAAGGTCGTGAAGTAAAGAAATCACAACTATTAGGATAAAGAGGCCTATTTTGTGCCACAGTGTAAGCGTATAAGGGTTTGAAAAGTTAAAGATGTTGGAAAATCCCAGTGTGTAGTGCACATTGAAAAGCCCAGTAATAAAGAGTCCCAAAAGAGCGATAAGTGTGCCGTAAAAACTAAAACGCCTACCTACTTCCTGGAAGACCTGATCCTTAGCAGGTAGCTTTCTGACAAAAGGAGCAAGTACCAATACGAGGAAGAGCATACCACCTACCCACAGAGAAGCAAGAACTATGTGAAGGAATAACATTATATCTCTCAGCACCATAAGTGCTATTATAATAAATTTTCCATGCTTAAAAGGACCAAGTACTGTGGGCATGTATCTGAGGAAGATATTGGAAAAGAGTTAGTTCTGTGTGGATGGGTACACAGGGTTAGGAATCACGGCGGTGTCGTCTTCATAGACCTAAGGGATAGAGAGGGTATTGTGCAAGTAGTGGTGGAGGAAAAAAGCCAGCCTAAAACTTACCAAGTGGCAGATAGCCTAAAATCCGAGTATGTAGTGGCGCTCAAAGGCACTGTCAGAAAAAGGCCACCCGGAACAGAAAATCCCAAGCTAAAGACAGGAAACTATGAAGTGGTAGCACAGGAAATACAAATTCTAAACGCTTCGGATCAGATCCCCTTTCCTGTTGACGAAGAAACCCCCATATCAGAAGAGCTCAAGCTAAGATACAGGTATCTTGACCTCAGGCGGGAAAGTATGAAAGAGAACATACTCTTCAGGCATAGAGCTTATCAAGTTATCAGAAGCGTCTTTCTTAAACACGGTTTTTTAGAGATAGAGACGCCCTTTTTGACCAAATCCACACCAGAAGGTGCAAGGGACTTTTTGGTGCCCTCCAGACTTCATCCGGGAAAGTTCTACGCTCTTCCTCAGTCTCCTCAACTTTTCAAGCAGATACTCATGGTAGCAGGTTTTGACAGGTACTTTCAGATAGTAAGGTGTCTACGAGATGAAGACCTGCGCGCAGACCGCCAACCAGAATTTACACAGATAGACTTTGAAATGTCCTTTGTAGATGAAGAGGACATCATGTCCTTTAGCGAAGAGCTTATAAGCACACTCTTTAGTGAGCTTTTGGGTGTGGAATTAAAAAGACCCTTTGACAGGCTCTCTTATGCACAGGCTATGGAAATGTACGGCACGGACAAGCCAGATAGAAGGTTTGGATTGGAGCTTGTGGACCTTACTGACATCTTTAAAAACAGTGAATTTAAAGTTTTTGCAGATGCCATAAAGACAGGCGGTATGGTAAAAGCCATAAACTTCAAAAACTCAAACCTGTCAAGAAAGGAAATAGACGAGCTTGCACAGTTCGTACAGTCTGTGGGTGCAAAAGGTCTCGCATGGATAAAAGTGGAAAAAGACAAACTGACCTCACCTATTTTGAAGTTCCTTAGTCAAGAAGAAAAGACCTCTCTTTTGGAAAGACTGCACCCAGAGGAAGGAGATACCATCTTCTTTTCTGCAGATAAAAAAGATACAGTCTATAAGGTTCTTGGCAATTTAAGGCTACACATGGCTAAAAAATACAACCTTATAAAGGGGAACGCCTTTGATGTGCTTTGGGTTGTAGATTTTCCCCTCATGGAGTGGGACGAGGAAGAGGGTAGGTTTGTGTCCCTTCACCATCCTTTTACATCACCAAAAGAGGAGCACATACCCCTTTTACAACAGGCTTTAGGTACTCAAAATCTTGATGAGAAAAAGAAACTCCTTGAGCATGTAAAAGCAAGAGCTTACGACCTTGTCATCAACGGTTATGAGGTGGGTGGAGGTTCTATCCGCATACACAAAAAGGAGGTTCAGGACCTTGTGTTTAAACTTTTAGGTATATCACAGGTGGAAGCAGAAGAAAAGTTTGGTTTTCTTCTCAAGGCTTTGAGGTACGGTGCTCCCCCTCATGGAGGACTTGCCTTTGGTCTTGATAGACTAATAGCCATAATGAGAGGGTTAGACTCCATAAGGGATGTTATAGCGTTCCCTAAAACTCAAAAAGGCATATGTCCCTTAACCGGTGCACCAGACTATGTGAGCCCCAAACAACTTAAAGAAGTTCACATAAAGGTGTTTGAGTGATGCTTAAGAACGCACTCAGAGCTATGGGGGCTGTTTTTGGGGACATAGGAACAAGCCCTTTATATACTTTTAGTGTTATAGTATTGCTGACAAAACCTACGCAAAAAGAGATATTTGGTATAGTTTCTCTCATAGTTTGGACGCTTATTATCCTTGTTACTGTGCAGTATGCGTGGTTTGCTATGAACCTTAGCATAAAAGGCGAAGGTGGCACAGTGGTGCTTGGAGAAATAGCAAAGTCATTAACAAAAAACCAAAAGCTAAGAAAACTTTATAGAATACTTGTATTTTTAGGTCTTGGGTTCTTGTTGGGAGATGGTGTTATAACGCCGGCAATAACTATACTCAGTTCTGCAGAAGGTGTAAGACTAATTCCGGGATTTGAAAACACACCCCAGTTTGAGATAATACTCATAGCCCTTATAATCACCATAGGACTTTTCCTTTTACAACCAAAAGGCACCGGAAAGATAGGTGAGTACTTTGGACCTGTTATGTTCCTTTGGTTTACCAGCATAGGATTGATAGGTTTTTATCATGTTATTCACTATCCCAGTGTGCTTTACGCTTTGAGCCCACATCACGCTGTTGAGTTTTTGATAAACAATCCTTTAAAGGGTTTTATAGCCCTTTCTGAGGTTCTGCTTGCTGCAACGGGTGGTGAGGCGCTGTATGCAGACATGGGACATTTGGGAAGTGTTGCCATAAGACAGGCATGGGTTTATGTCTTTCCCATGTTAGTGCTTAACTATATGGGTCAGGCTTCTTTTCTTTTAAGGGAAACAAGCTCCAAAGAGCAAGCAGTGTTTTTTGAATCTGCACATGCGATGCTTGGGGATACCCTCTACATTCCCTTCTTAATCTTGGTAATTGTTGCTGGTGTTATAGCATCTCAAGCTCTCATAAGCGGTGCCTTTTCCATAGTTTTTCAGGCTATAAATGTAAGGATAGCACCACTGTTAAACATAAAGCATACATCAACCGAGTTAAGCACTCAGATATACATACCTGCAGTTAACTGGGCTCTGATGGTGGGTGTAATTTTTATGTACTTTAACTTTAAAACTTCTGATAACATGGCATCTGCCTACGGATTTGCAGTTAGTGCTGTAATGACAATAACGGGCTTATTCTTAACTTTTATACACTTTCTAAAAAGAGAAGTTTTTTACTTCGTGGGTTCTGTTTTCTTACTTTTTGTGGATATAGCTTTTTTCCTCTCTAACTTCTACAAAATACCACACGGTGCTTATTGGTCAGTTATCTTTGCTACTGTTCCCATATCTATAATGATCCTTTACACCGCTGGTCAATCCAAGCTCTACAGGAAGATGAGCTTCACACCTTTCAAAGAATTTGTTCTCAAGTTTGAACAGCTCTATGCCCAGAATCCCAAAATAAAGGGCACAGCCATATTCTTAATAAGAGACCTAAAAAGTATTCCTCCCTATGTTACTCAAACCTTCTTTGAGCACGGCATACTATACGAGGACAATGTCTTTCTGTCCTTGGTAAAGAAAGAAGAACCTTTTGGTGTGAGCACCTTCTTAAAAGGAAGTATCACGCCGGGACTTAGGCTTGTGGAGATTAGATACGGATACATGGAAGTATTAGACATTGATAAAGAGCTAAAAGCAGTGGGCATCTACGAAAGGACTATATTCTATGGAGTTGAATACATATACACAGATAAGTTCCTTTGGAAACTTTTCAGTTTTCTAAAGCGTGCCACACCAAGTTTTGTGGAGTTTTACAGATTTCCTCATGGAAAACTTCACGGTGTAGCAGTCAGGGTTGAGTTTTAAAGTAAAGCATCCCACCTCTGCATATGTTGTAAAGAAGAAAGACAGAAGATACCAAATGTACCGTAGATGGAACTAAGTACCCTTTATCCAAAATGTAAGCAAAGATGGATAACAAAACCCAGACTAAGTGTAGATAAAAATTTCCTTTTATCCTCTCAGGAGGTACAACTTCCGACATAAGTGGAACCTCTTTTCTTCCTTCATTGCTTGAGTGAAACCACACAAGGAAAGGTATTATCCTGTACATCATGCCCATGATAATGCTGGTAAAGAAAACAGCATAGAAAAACAGAAAAGGAAGGAATAAGGTTTCTCTAAGGGCAAAAAACACAAGAGAGATTATGAGACTGATCTGCCCAAGATACCAAAAGTACAGAGTGTAGTCTTTAATCTTTCTTTTTCTTGCTATTAGTCTTTTTATTGTCAAAAAAGAGTACGCAAAGAATAGAAAAAGCAGAGGTAGACTGAAAAAATTACCAATGATAGATAGAAAGATGGACAATGAAACAAGCAAGGGATAATTTTCTGAAAAATGTTTAGGATAACTCTCAGCTACAAAAAACATCTCCACTACTTGAAAGGATACCGAGGATATGAGCAGTCCTATCCATCCGAAGAGGAGCGATGTATAGTGAAAATAAAGCACTTTGTCTGATATAGGTAAGTAGCCATAGTAAGAAAGTACGCGACATAAACCTGCTGTAGCGCCCAGCAAAAGAAATACCAAAGAAAACTTCATACCCTTTGGTGTAGGCATAAAACTCTTAATTTTAAGAAGGTGATACAGCATGAGGAAGGATGTATAAAGTATACCTGTATAAGTCAAGAAAGCACCAAGAAGCATAAACTTGCCAAAGATAAAGGAATAAATAAATGTGGGTATCCCAGTAATGAGCAAGAATAAAGAGATAAAAGCTTTAGGTTTGGGGCTCTTTATAACCGCACCTGCAACTACTGGTAGCATCTGAAAGAGTGCACCAAACATGGTAAAGAGGGCAAAGCCTAAGGTGTATAGATGTACTAAAAGGGGTAAGAAAAGAGAATGCTCCAAAGCCATATAAAGTTCTGTAAGGGAAATAACTAAACCAAATAAGCAGGCAGTTAAGAAAAAACCAAAGACTATTATAAAAGGTGGCGCTTGTTGTAAAGAAAGCCCCGTCATAATCTTTCCATACTTTCTATTATGTCGCTTATGATAAGGTGCTGATCACACATGGGATAAAGGATCTGCTCTTCTTTCATGTTGTGTTGTTGAATAAGCACCATAAAGGTATCACCTAAGGATAGGAAAGTATTTTTGTTTCTTTCTTTAATAGCTTTTTCCATCCTGTCTATAAGTTCTTTTGCCTGTGTGTGTTCCATCCTCATCACCTGCGTGGGTCCCATAACTATACCAGTGGTTTCTTCAAAAGCCGGAAATAAAATGTCCTCTTCTTTTTTGAAATGTAAAAGAGTAGCTTTCTTAAAGGCATCGAAAGCTTCCAACACATTATCCCAATTATCTTCCTGTATGAGTTTCTCAACCTTCGCATAAAGCTCATCGCACTGCCTATGCTCTTCCGTGAGATATGTTTTTACACTCATTCTATTACCTCCTTCATAAGTATATATATACTTACAATTTAAAAATGTCAAGATAGATAGGAAGGTGTTCCAAAAATACAAACCTATTGAAAGTTCCTGAGAAGTGATATAATTTTTCTTATGAGAAGCTTTTAGAGCTTGCTAGGTGCCCATTGGGGGACCAATGGAAGGAACCCTGAAGACGGGAAGGATTGGACAATCCTTGCCACCGCCCAGCAGGTTCTGAAGGTAGCCCTCCTTTTCCCTGTTCTTGGGAGGAAAAGACTCTTCCCCTCCCGCAAGGGAGCGTGGGATAGGGTGAGGAAAGGGTTAGTTCCCTTATCCGCTGGGGGGACGGTCCCGAGATGGGATTTTTAGAACAGCCTCAGATAGATAGAGTAAGAACTTCGGGTTTTCTTACGAGACGATAAGGGAGCTAAGCGAAATATCCCAAATTCTTGGTGTGTCAGAGACAGAAGTTATATCACGTGCTATTCACAACTTCTACATAAAGTTGAAGAAAGAAAAACAGATCAGCGAGCAGGGCAATAGTGTCCTTTTCCGAATACTACAAGGTCCAAGAACAGCTAAAACAAGCCATGTATAAATTGGGAGAGCTTCAAGAACAGCTACACGCTAAGGAGGAGCTTATAGCAGAGCTTAGAGCTAAACTTGTTAGGAGGTGGTGGGAGTTTTGGAAGTAATCCTTAAATATGTTAACATAAGAGCGATTATGTTAACATATTTCTGGACATGTTAGGATCAAGTTATTAAAAAAACAAGTGGATTTTAAAGGAGTATTTTGAGAGGGAGGAGGTGCGAAACAGTTGCGGAATTCTGTAGAAAGGTAAATAATTTTGTATGACAGTGGAGACAGTGAGCCAGCTACCCAAGAGCCCGTAACCCCTACGCCGGCCACACCCCGAGAGATGGAACGGGTGAGGGGCAGGAGATTAGCTCCTGGGAAAAAGCTGGCAAGTTTTCTCCACAGCCGGAGCCTTCCCTAGGGATTGGGTAAGGGTGGCTCGTAGGTTAGTCCCTCCTCCTGGTCAGGGGACGACTGCACAAAATGAGTGCAGTTTTGTATACTTTTGGTGACCAGGTCACTTGGTTTCCTTCAAGATACTTATCCTGCTCCAGTCTACAGGTACAAAGGCGTCATCTTTGGCATAGTCTTTTGCTGTTGAATAATTAACCTTACCCTCTATCTCTGCTTTGAGCTTGAGGTACCTTTCCGACTGGGATCTGAGTTCGGAGAGTTTTTGGGCATACTCTTTAGATGTTTTTAGCGCATAAGCTGAGTAAAGCAAATTAAGGAATAAAAGCATCAAACTCACTATCAGGTATTTCATATCTTTTCACCTGCTCTAAGCTTAGCACTCCTGCTTGCTGGGTTTTGTCTTACCTCATCTATAGTAGGTCTTATGGGCTTTTTTGTCAACACTTTGAATATATCTGCGTGTTTTTTAAAAAAGTTCTTTACTATCCTATCTTCAAGTGAATGGAAAGAGATCACCACTAATCTTCCTACTTTTTTTAAAAAAGGAACGGTTTTCTCAAGGGCAACCTCAAGAGAGGTAAGCTCTTGGTTTACTTCTATTCTCAAGGCTTGAAAGACCTTAGTTGCAGGGTGTATCCTGCCATGTTTGTAGGGTATTACAGATAGTATGACCTGCACAAGTTGAGCAGTGGTTTCTATAGGTTTTTTTACTCTTTGCATAACTATGGCTTTGGCTATCTTTTCTGCATAACGCTCTTCCCCGTATTCCCTGAATATCCTTGCAAGTTCTCTCTCGCTGTAGGTATTCACCACATGATAGGCGGTTTTCTTGTCTTCTGGGTTCATCCTCATGTCCAAAGGTTCATCTCTCTGAAAAGAAAAACCTCTATCGCTTTTAAGCTGTAACATGGATACACCAAGATCAAATAAAAAACCATCTACCTCTTTTATACCTTCCTCTTTCAAAACCTGGTCCAAATCCTTAAAGTTGGCCTGATATAAGGAATACTTTCCATCAAAAACTTTGAGGTTCTCTTGGGCTAACTTTAATGCATAAGGATCTCTGTCTATGCCTATTACATACGCAGTGGGGTCTTTTTGGAGAATGGCTTTTGTGTGTCCTCCTATTCCTACGGTGCAATCCACGTAAATTCCTCCTTGAGTTTTCAAGAGTATACCTAAGGTTTCCTTTAAAAGCACGGGCAGATGCATTACAGGAAAAGGTTAGCTTTCCCTATTACATCTTCTGGCTTTACTCCTTTGAGACACTCATAACTTCCCGTTTTACATTTTTTAGGATTTGGAGAACACGGAGAGCAAGGAATTTGCGGGGTAAGATAAGAGCCTATTCTCGGATAAAAACCGTAAGAGGGTGAGGTAGATGTGTATATACAAATAGCGGGAATGCCAAGAGCGTTAGCTATGTGTACGGGTGAAGAGTCTGATGAGATCACGAGTTTTGCTCCTGAGATTACTGCAAATAACTCCCTGAGAGATGTTCTGCCTACAAGGTTTATTAAATTCGTCCTTTTCTTCATGTGTAGTGCCTTTTGTAAATCTCTCTCTGTTCCTACAAGTACTTTTGGTAGCGAAAGAGCGCTGGCAAGCTCTATCCAACCTTCTGTGTACCACTCTTTCAGAGGGAAATTAGAAAAGGGGGCAAACACAATATACTCTTTTGGTAAGTGGAACTTTTCTCGCACTGCCTTTATCTCCTCATCACCAACAAAAAGTTTTGTATCTTTTACCATGATGTTCTGTCTAATGCCTAATGGTATCAGGAGGTCTAAATTTCTCTCCACTTCGTGTTTTTTCCAAGAGTGGGCTACAGTGTGGGTATAAAGCCAAGAAAGTTCGGATCTATCAAAACCTATACGCACAGGTATGCCTGATAAAAATAAAAGGACTGAAGATCTGGCAGATCTGTGAGGAGATAAAACTATATGGTGATCTCTTATCTTGTCTACTATTGAGAAAGATTCAAAAAAACCTTTGTTAAATGGGATCACTTGTAAGTTATACCCTCTGAAAACCTCTGTTATAAAGGGTCTTCCTACAAAGCTCAATTTAGCATCTGGAAAATTTCTCTCCAAGGTCCTTATAAGGGGTGTGGTTAATATAACATCGCCTAGGTAAGCTGTCTGCCATATGAGTATCCTCATCTGATGGGGGATATGCTGGCTATCTTCCACTTTTTCTCGTCTTTTATAAGTATGAAGCTAAAGAGCTTTTCTATACCGTTTTTGTCTATTACCTTGACGAGTACCTCCACGTGTTTGTCATCTATATTTTTAGCATCAAGATACCTTACCTTTTTAATGTTATTCCCCATACTTGAAAGCACGCAAGCTAAAAGTTCGGAAGGTTTAAGTTCTGTAATTTCTACTGGCAGTTTTACATTCTGCGCAAGAGCATCTCTAAAAGGTGGGTAAAGGAGCTTTACTGCGTCCTCACCTTCCCTATCTTTTATGGCAGAAATAAAGTCTCTGACCGTATCCTCTGCCTGCCTTTCTGGTGATTTGCCGCAGGACTTGATTACAAAAAAGACAAGTAAGACTAAGCCTATGCCTACAGCTACCTTTTTCATCTTCTTACCTCCTTTATAAGGTATTCATCTATAGCTTTTGCTGCTTTTCTACCGTGAGATATGGCTCTTACTACCGTATCCCCACCGTTTATTACATCACCTCCCGCAAAGAGCCCTGCAGTGTTTGTCCTAAAGTGTTCATCCACCTTTATGGTACCCCACTTTGTAAGCTCAATATCCTGAAGGTCTTCGTAAGCTATAGGATTAGGTTTTTGTCCTATAGCGAATATAACAGAATCGCACTCTATAATGTGTTCAGAGTTAGGTATAGCTACTGGTCTGGGTCTTCCGCTTTCGTCAGGTTCTCCTAACCGCATCTTTATACACTTGACACCTATAACTCTGTTCTTCTCATCTCCCAGTATCTCTATAGGTTGTGTAAGCCAGTGGATCACAGCACCCTCTTCTTTTATGTGATCCCACTCTTCGTCTCTTGCTGAGGATGTCTCTCTTGTCCTTCTATAGACCACATGGGTCTCTACGCCTAACCTTAAAGCACTGATAGCACAGTCAACAGCGGTAAATCCTCCGCCTATTATGACTGTCCTTTTTCCTAAGTTTAAAGGCGTTGAAGTCTGAGGAAAGTCTTTGGCATGCATCAGATTTATGCGCATTAACACTTCTATGGCAGAATAGACACCCATCAGGTGATCTCCCTTTATTCCCAACGATCCTCTGCCTGCACCCACGCTTAAAAAGACAGCATCGTATCTGTCTAACAGCTCTCCCAGACTAACTGTTCTCCCAACTACATAACCGAAGAAGAACTTGGCACCGAGCCTTTTAAGCCTACCTATCTCCCAATCAAGCAAGTCTCTGTCCAACCTTGCAGGTGGAATGCCATAAGCCATAACTCCTCCTGCCTTGTGCAAAGCTTCGTATATGTGTACCTCGTGTCCCCACCTTAAAAGGTCGTAAGCACAAGAAAGACCTGCGGGACCTGCTCCTACTATAGCTACCTTTTTTCCTGTAGGTGCTCTCTTTTCTTCTTCTATCTGAATACCAGATATGCGGATGAAGTCTCCTACGAACTTTTCAAGAGCACCTATACTGACGGGTAGTCCTTTATTCTTCCTGCCTTTTACAGTATCATAGTAGAGTATGCAAGAACCTTCGCACTGTCTTTCTTGGGGGCATACCCTCCCGCATATGGAGGGAAATAGGTCTGTTTCTATGATCTTTTTGTACGCACCCACAAGGTCACCTTCGGTTATTTTCTTAATAAAGCCTGGAATATCCACATTAACAGGACACCCTTTTATACACCTTTTTTCCGCATCTCTGCAAAAAAGACATCTTTTGGCTTCGTCAATAGCCATACTTACAGAAAATCCCAGTGCATACTCCCTAAAAGTCTTGTTCCTCTCCTGGGGAGGTAACATAGGTTCAGCGTTTCTGTCCAAATACCTTATGCTTTTACCCATTTCAATATAACTATATTATAATTCCCGCTGAAAAGTCTGTATAAGCGTTTCTTATTAAAACTATAAAAACTTCTTTATTGACAAAAATCAATGTATGTTTCATCATATTATTGAACGAATATTCAATAAGGAGGTAAAGCATGGAAACATTTTGGGAGACTTTTAAGAGACACGGTGTGAGCAGAAGAGACTTTCTAAAGTTTGCAACCACCATAACGGGCATGATGGGACTCTCTCCTTCCATGATACCCCATGTAGTTAGGGCTTTAGAAACAAAACCGAGAGTGCCTGTTTTGTGGATACACGGGCTTGAGTGTACTTGCTGCTCTGAATCTTTTATAAGGTCTGCTACACCTTTAGCTTCCGATGTAGTACTTTCTATGATATCCCTTGAGTACGATGATACGCTTTCTGCTGCTGCAGGAGAAGCCCTTGAAAAACACAGGGAGGAGATCATAAAAAGGTACTGGGGGAATTACATACTTGCCGTTGAAGGAAACCCTCCATTAGGTGAGGATGGGATGTACTGCGTAGTAGGAGGGAGAGCTTTCCTTGAGAATCTCAAAGAGTCCGCAAAGGGAGCAAAAGCTGTAATAGCTTGGGGTTCATGTGCTAGCTGGGGCTGTGTCCAAGCTGCAAAACCAAACCCTACTACTGCAGTTCCCATACACAAGGTTATAACGGACAAACCTATTATAAAAGTTCCTGGCTGTCCTCCCATCGCAGAGGTAATGACGGGTGTCATTATGTATCTTGTCCTTTTTGATGCTATACCTCCTTTAGATTCTCAGGGAAGACCTAAGCAATTTTATGGCAATCGCATACACGACACATGCTACAGAAGAGCCTTTTTTAACGCAGGTCAGTTTGTGGAAAGATTTGACGACGACGGAGCAAAGAAAGGGTGGTGTCTCTATAAAGTGGGATGCAGAGGACCAACTACTTATAACTCCTGTGGAAACATCCGTTGGTACAATGGTCTTTCTTACCCTATACAGGCTGGTCATGGTTGTATAGGCTGTGCAGAAGAAGACTTTTGGGACAAAGCTCCCTTCTACCAAAGGCTCACTACGATACCTTTACCTAATGTAGAGGCAAGCCCCGACAAAGTAGGGGCAGTGGCTGTAGCCGCCGCTGCAGCAGGTGCCGTTGCTCACGGTGTGATCTCTAAGATTAGGAATAAAGGAGGTAAGTAAGATGGCAAGAGTGGTAGTTGATCCTGTGACAAGGATAGAAGGTCACTTGAGGATCGAGATCGTGGTAGATGAAAAAACAGGAAAGGTTCGGGATGCTGTGTCCTCGGGCACCATGTGGAGAGGTATAGAGCTTATCCTAAGGGGAAGAGACCCAAGGGACGCATGGGCTTTTGCTCAAAGGATATGCGGTGTGTGTACATCTATCCATGCGCTTGCCTCAGTGCGTTGCATAGAAGACGCCCTTGAGATTCAGATTCCCAAAAACGCTAACTATATAAGGAACATCATGTACGGAAGTTTGCAGGTACACGATCATTTAGTACATTTTTACCACCTCCACGCTCTTGATTGGGTTTCCCCTGTAGAGGCACTCAAGGCAGACCCAGTTCAGACGGCGGTTTTACAAAATCAGCTTTTAGAAAAGTATGGAGCTATTGCAGAAGTCATGCCGGATTTTTTGGCTCACAGAGCTTACCCAAAAAAGTTTCCTAAGGCTACACCTGGATACTACAGGACTTTTCAGGAAAAGATCAAGAAAATAGTGGAAAGTGGACAGCTGGGCATTTTTGCTGCACACTGGTGGGATCATCCTGATTACAAGCTTTTACCTCCCGAAGTTCACTTGATGGCAGTAGCCCACTATCTTAACATGCTTGATGTTCAAAGGGAGCTCTTTATTCCTCAAGTAGTTTTTGGAGGTAAAAACCCGCATCCCCATTACCTAGTAGGTGGAATGACCTGTTCCATATCTATGAACGATATGAACGCGCCTATAAACACCGAAAGACTTGCTGTGGTTGAGGATGCCATATACACACAAATAGAAGCGGTAAACCTCTTCTATCTCATAGACCTATTAGCAATAGGACACATATATGTACAGAAGGGACAGGTTTACGGTGGTGGTCTGGCAAAGAAAAGAGTGATCGGGTATGGTGAGTTTCCGGATGAGCCCTACAAAGGCATCAAGACGGGAGAATATCACAACAGGATACTTTATCATTGCAACGGTGTTGTAGAAAACTTTGCGGAAGGTGTTGATAAAGCCAAGTACTATCCCATGGTGGGAAAGGATTTTGCAGATCCCAATGTGATACAAGAATATGTAGCTCATTCCTGGTATAAGTATCCTGACGAGACCAAAGGACTTCATCCTTGGGACGGTATAACGGAACCCAACTACACTGGACCGAAGGAGGGAACTAAGACTCAGTGGAAGTATCTAAATGAACAAGGTAAGTATTCATGGATAAAATCTCCACGATGGAGAGGTAAACCTTGCGAGGTTGGTCCCTTGGCAAGGTACATAGTTGTCTATACAGCTACAAAGCAAGGTCATATAAAACCCAGCTGGATGGATGAGATGGTGATAAAACAGATAGACACAGTCTCAAAAGTACTCGATCTGCCCCCACATGTCTGGCTACCTACTACCGTAGGAAGGACTGCTGCTAGAGGATTAGAAGCTCAGTTGGGTGCTGCTGCTAATCTCTATTTCCTCAAGAAGTTATACGACAACATAAAAGCAGGAGATACAGCGGTTGCCAACACAGAAAAGTGGGATCCTTCTACATGGCCAAAGGAGGCAAAGGGTGTTGGTATAACGGATGCACCGCGAGGAGCATTGGGGCACTGGGTAATAATAAAGGATGGTAAGATAGCAAATTATCAATGTGTTGTTCCCACCACATGGAACGGTGGAGCAAGAGATCCCATGGGAGGGCAGGGTGCGTTCGAAGAGTGTATGAAAGACACACCTGTTAAGGTAGTGGACAAACCTCTTGAGGTGCTCAGAGGCATTCACTCCTTTGATCCTTGCCTTGCATGTTCTACACATCTTTACGATACAGAAGGAAAAGAAATAGTCAGCATCAAGGTGCAGGGTACCAATACATGCTACTAAGGGAGGTGTGAACCATGATAGAAGCAAAAAAGATCTACATATTTAGTCCCGGCTTGAGGGTATGGCATTGGATAAACTTTTTAACCATAATGGTTCTCTTCTTTACTGGACTTTATATAGGGAATCCCTTTTTCTTGGGTCCTGTGGGTGTTGAAGCCACATACGCCTACAGAGAAGGTATAACTATGGACTTTATCAGGAAAGTACATTTTATAGCAGGGTATGTCCTCCTTGCTTCCTTTCTCTTCAGGGTCATAATCGCTGTATTTAACAAGAGGGACAGGTTGGTATTCCCTGCTGTTTGGAGAAAGGATTACTGGACAAGCCTGAAAGAGATCACCCTAAAGTACACCTTTATAATGAAGGATAAAGAAGGTTATGAGTATATAAGAAATGCACTTGCACGAACCTTTTATCCTCTCGTTTATCTTATGATTCTCTTTATGATAGCAACGGGTTTTGCCATGTATGGTATGTCCAAACCCAGTAGCTTTTGGTCCTTTCTGTTGGGATGGCTTTTAGGCTTCTTAGGTGGTGAGTTTAGCGTACATGCATGGCATCATTGGGTAGCATGGCTTATCATAATTTTCGCGGTGCTTCATGTTTATTTCGTTATAAGAGAGGAAGCCATCAAGAAAAACGGTGAGCTATCTTCCATGTTCAGCGGTTATAAGGTGTTTGAAAAGGAGCCTGTTGATATAAAGGATATAGAGGAATGAAGGTGCTTGTGTTGGGTATAGGAAACATACTGCTATCTGATGAAGGTATTGGGGTAAGAGCTGTAGAGGAACTTAGGAAAAACTACTCCTTCTCTGATGGTGTGGAAATAATGGACGGCGGAACGCTCGGTATAGACCTGCTTTACTTTATGGAAGGCTTTCAAAAACTTCTTGTTATTGACGCGGTGCTTGGGGGGGACTCCCCTGGCACCCTTTATAAGTTCAAAGGTGATGAGGTAAAAGCTTATTTTAGGAAAAAAGTATCCGCACACGAGCTTGGTTTTCAGGAGGTCCTTGCATTAGCAGACCTTTTGGGTAGAAAACCGGAAGAGATAGTTCTTATTGGCATAGAGCCAGAGAGTTTAGACATTTCTGTAGAGCTTTCATACTCAATTAAAAGAAGGATGCAGGATCTGATAGATAAAGTTTTGGAACAGTTAAGAGAATGGGGTATAAATTATGAAAGAGTTAAGCCAGCAAGAACTTAAAGCTTTACTTGATGCCAAAGAAACCTTTGTTCTTTATGTGCGCAGTGAGATGAAAAAGGAAAAAATAAGAGAGATTTTTGATACGGATATTGTGGTGCCTGAGCTGGAAAAGAGTCTTGGGAAAAGTCTTAATTTTTACTACATAAATGTGGATGACTATCCATACCTTCTTAAAGAGTATCTCGTGCCTGCGGTTGTAATCTTTAAAGAAGGCAAAGAAGTGGTGAAGCTTGAGGGTATAAAGGCTTGGAACGAATATGTGGAGGCTTTATCATGCTTATGAACGCTCCAGCCATACTCAACGAAATACTTCAAGCTCTCAGGAACCTTTACGAAAAAGGCGAAGAGCACATTATATACATAAACAAACTACCCTTAACTGAGGAAGACAGGATAGCCATATTGGATACGCTTGGAGAAGGGCAGGTAAGTATAAAGCTCAATTCTAAAACTCAGCCTGCAGAGTGGAAAGAAACGGGTATATACGGTGTTTGGATAGGTGTGTTCTTTGATAGAGATAACAAGCCCATATTAGAAACCATTGAAATAACAACATTTCCACGCTTGGCATCCTCACAAGGGGAAGATATACGGGAATCTATAAAACTACTTGAGGACAGGTTAAAGGTATTGCTTCATACCAAAAGATAAACAACCTGTCCCAAACATAGTCCTCCGTCGTTGGCTGGGACTTTTTGGTGTGTATAAACTTTGAAACCTCTATCACTTAGAAGCTCTTTTATCTTGCTCACCAAGGGATCGTTCTGCATAACACCACCAGATAAACAAACCTGTTCAACATCAAGCCTGATAGACACATCAAGGCATATTCTAGCCAATGTGTTTATAAACCTAGAAGGTATTTTTTCTTTTTCTCTGTCTTCAATAATAGCCAATACGGTAGGCTTCCAATCTATGTGCTTTTCTTCAATGAGGTAAGGATAATGGTCCTTAACATATGGGTCGTAAAGGTCTTCAAGCATCATCGCTGCCTGTCCTTCGTAAGATAGGGTTTGCCTTATGTTCAAAAGGGAAGCAACGGCATCAAAAAGCCTCCCTACTGAGCTTGAGTAAGGGGAATTTATGCCTTTAGACCACGCTGTGTAGAGGGTTGTAAGCTCACTTTTCTTAAAAGACCTCACAGTGGGTAGAGGTATATCGAAGACATCTTTTTCGTAAAGCTCAAACAGTAAGGATAGAGCTACCCTTCTTGGTTCTTTAACCGCTTTTTCTCCACCTATGAGTCTGAAAGGTTTCATGTAAAAAATCCTTTCATAACCCTGATAATCACATAGCATAAACTCCCCACCCCAAAGTGTTCCGTCATCACCATACCCCGTACCATCCCATGCAATACCTAACACTTTACCTTTTATGCCTCTTTCTGCCATACACGAAAGTATATGAGCATAGTGGTGTTGAACTTTGATAAGAGGTATGTTTTCTTTATGAGAAAAGTATTCTGCCCACCTTGTGGTTTCGTATCTGGGATGAAGGTCACACACTACTACCTCTGGTTTGAATTCGTAAAGCTTCATAAGGTCAAATACCATGCTTTCAAAATTTCTTTGCGTTTCCAAATTTTCCACATCACCTACATGTTGACTTAGAATTACCGTATCATCAAAACCTATAGCAAAAGTGTTCTTTAGCATCCCACCTACGGCAAGGGTCTTTTTGGGGAGTTTAAAAGGTAGCTTTACGGGAAGCGGAGCGTACCCCCTTGACCTTCTAATGGGCTGTGGTATCCCGCCTACCACTTTGAAAACTGAATCATCGCATCTTCTTCTTATATCTCTGTTATGTATAAGAATCATGTCTGCAAATAAGGATAGTTTCCTTAAAGCCTCTTCATTATCCTTGACTATGGGTTCGTCAGAAAGGTTGCCGGAAGTTGCGACCAAAGGAAAATCAAGAGCTTTTAAGATTATGTGATGGAGAGGTGAATAAGGTAAAAAAGCTCCAACTCTTTTGAGCCCCGGTGCTATGGATGGTGCAAGTTCCTTTTGTTTTTTTATTAGAACTATTGGTCTTTCTGGAGATAAGAGCAGTGCCTTTTCAAGTTCTGTTGGTTCTGCATACACACTTACCTGCTTTATATCTTTGAACATGACAGCAAAGGGCTTTTCTAGCCTCCTCTTCCTATCCCTGAGAAGTTTTACCGATGCTTCTTTTGTGGCATCACACATGAGATGAAAGCCTCCTATACCCTTCACAGCAACGATGAGGCCATCTCTCAGAGCTTTTATAAGGAGGTTTATAGCATCATCTCTTTCTGCCAAAAGTTTTCCATCACTTGAGTAGAGGCTTACCCAAGGACCGCAAATATGACAAGCATTAGGTTGTGCGTGGAATCTTCTGTTAGTAGGATCCTTATACTCCATAAAACAGTCTTCACACATAGGAAAAACCTTCATGCTTGTGTTGGGTCTATCGTAGGGAAGCTTCTCAATTATGGTAAACCTTGGACCACAGTTAGTGCAATTTATAAAAGGATACATGTATCTTCTGTCTTGCGGATTGAAGAGTTCTTTCAGGCACTCGTCGCATGTGGCTATATCTGGAAGTACTAAAACCTCCTTCTTTCCCTTTTCTTTGCTTTCCCTTATCTCAAAGTTTTCGTATCCTTTATCCTCTAAATATTCCACTTCCTGGGAATATATATGGGCCAGGGGAGGTTTTTCGGCGTTCAGCCGTATCAAAAAGGTTTGTAAAACATGCTCTTCTCCTTCAACTTCTATCTCCACACCAGAAGAATCGTTTATCACCCATCCTTTTAGTCCTAACTCAGTGGCAAGCCGAAAAACAAAGGGTCTAAAGCCTACACCTTGGACTGCACCTTTCAGGTTTACCTTAAGTCTCATCTTCACACTCTAACTCAAGACTTTTAAGAAGCATTTCCTGTCCAGCGATTATGTTTGTATTCAATGATCCACAGAAGGGACATAGTGTGTTGAGCTCATCTTTTTCACCTTCTGCACCGCATTCCTGACACTTAACCTTCAAGTTCTCCCTTTCAATAACTAAGAGGGCACCTTCCGCTATGGTACCTTCTTTAAAAGTGTTGAAGGCAAGCTCAAGAAGGTGTGGCTCTATACCTGAAAGTATGCCTACCCTTATAATAACTTTAACAACCCTCTTCGCTTTGTTCTCCTCTGCATACTTCTCTATGAGTTCCATTAGGCTCTGCACTACGGAAAATTCATGCATGTTAGCATATCCTCGGTAAAAGCTCGCCTGCAGGGGGATCAAGCACTCTATGGGTACCGTAAGAAGTTTTAAGAATAACCTTGGGTTGTCCTTCTGCAGGAATAGCTCTACCTATAATCTGCGCATCCTTCCCGTCAGGGTGTGCCTTTATTATTTCAAGTATCCTCTTTGCCTCTTTTCCAGGGACTGCTATAACAAGCCTCCCCTCAGAGGCAAGGTGATAAGGCTCAAGGCCTAAAAGATCACAGAGTCCCAAAACGGGTTCCTTTACCGGTATGCTCTCTTCTTCCACTAAGAAGGAAACATGAGAGCTTCTTGCCCACTCGTGAAGAACCGCGGAAAGACCACCTCTTGTGGGATCTCTCATGGCGTGTATTTCCACATTAGAAGAGATGATGCTCTTTACAAGATTCCACAGGCTTCTACAATCACTCTCAAGCTCTATGTCCATATATATACCTTCCCTTTGGGAAAGTATGCACGCGCCGTGCTCACCTATTCCTCCAGACACTATGATGATGTCTCCTTCCTTTATGTTCCTACAGGACAAGCCTTCGTAAAGTACTTTACCTATACCTGCGGTATTTATAAAGATGCCATCAGCCGCTCCTTTAGGGACCACCTTGGTATCGCCAGCAACAACCATTACATCAGATGCTTTTGCTTCTTCTTTCATACTTACCACTATTCTTTCAAGGTCATCGTAAGGGAATCCCTCTTCTATGATAAATCCCACTGACATATAAAGTGGCTTTGCTCCCATTACCGCAAGGTCGTTCACTGTCCCAGCAACTGCAAGCTTTCCAATGTTTCCTCCCTTAAAAAAGAGGGGGTTTACTGTAAAAGAATCCGTGGTAAAAGCTATCTTAGAGTCTATCTCAAGCAAGGTGGCATCTTCAAGCTTTTCTATGTGTTCGTTAGAAAAGTGCTTTAAAAAAACATCTTTTATGAGTTTCCATGTTTCCTCTCCACCACCACCTTGTGATAGAAGGATTCTCCTCATTGGCTACCTCCTTTTAGTGTGTTGTGCATACAGAACAAACATCAAAACTTCTAAGAACCATCTCCGCGTGTAAGGGGTGTTCCAAACCAATAATTGCTTTTTCTGCCACACCCAAGTACTTTTCACACCTGGGACCTAGGTTCCACACGGAAGGAGTTATGATATGGTACTTAGTTATAATGCCTTTGCTTATATGTACGCGGTGTATAAGTGTACCTCTTGCAGCCTCAACCATGCCTAAGCCTTCTCCTGAAACTTTTTCCACTTTTTGGTATGGATGATAGTAAGAGGGTTCCTTTATTAAAGCATATAATCCGTAGAGCTTTTCTCTAATAGCATCTAAGAGTTCCCAAATCTCAAGAAGACGGGCCATTACTCTTGTCATGTAACTATCTTTGTATGCTTTATAGAGTTTTTTAATGAAAGGATTA
The DNA here is from genome assembly GCA_028276405.1 of Hydrogenobacter sp. Taxonomy (GTDB): domain Bacteria; phylum Aquificota; class Aquificia; order Aquificales; family Aquificaceae; genus Hydrogenobacter. The sequence goes on along the minus strand of JAPYWJ010000004.1, from coordinate 37,628 downwards.
TTAGAAAGAAACTGGCGCGATAGGGGTCCAGTTTCGTAGGGAAGTCCGTTGTATCTTACCACTTTTACACTGGAATAAGAGGGGCTACCAACCTCTTTTATTTTTGAAAGGTTAAGGGAACACAACTTTTTTTCTCCGGTAAAGTGGCCCGGAGTTATGCAAGGAAATACTTCACCCCCTGTAAGCAGTCTTCCGTAGGAAGATCCTACCTTTTCAAGTTTGTGTTTTATGCACAAGTTTACAAATAGTCCTATATCTCCCTTTAGTTCTTCCCACAGACCGGCACTTCTAAAAGAGCGAAAGCCCTCTTCATCCATACCCACCACATCCTCAAGAAAAAACTCAGCGACACTTTCTGCTATGGATAATGCTCTTGAAATATCTGAGGTAGTAAAGTTTGAAGTTATACCTCCCGGAACGGCGTAAGAAGAGTGTGGCCACTGACCACCAAATATGGCTATTATTTTAACCACCTGCGATGATGCATTTATAGCTTTTTTCCACTTTTTACCTTTAAAGGGTTCAAAATCTTCAATTTTCTCTCCAAGCCTTATAAAGTCTGGCATTACAAATAGGTAAAACCACTTTATATGGTTCTGTATCATCTCTACAGTAAGCGTTATGTCCCGCACCAGTTTAGCCTTTTGGGTAAGCTTTACATTTCCTATAGCATCCTCTAAGGCTTTTACACAAGCCATTAAATGAGCATGTCCACATATACCACACACTCTGGGTGTTATCACAAGAGCATCCATAAAAGGTCTCCCTTCAAGTACCCTTTCAATGCCTCTTGAACTTGGTATTTTTATCTTGACATCCTGTACATAGCCGTTTCCCCATATAAGTTCAAGTTCTGCTGTACCTTCTACTCTTGAAAGAAGCCTTTTCTCAATCCTCACTTTTTAACCTCTCTGGTGCAAACATCTTTGCAACGCCAGAAAGCATTATGTAGCCTCTCTTTGAAACACCTATGGGTAGTTCGGCTGGCAAACCTGCAAACTGCTTTGTTTCAAAAAGCCCGACCCTTGGAAAATCAAACTCTGTACAACCAAAGCATGGTGTGCCTGCTCTTGTCTTTGAGTTCATACCGTTCCACAAAATTGTATTGCAAGAAGAATAAGTCATAGGTCCTCTGCATCCGTAATTGTAAAAAAGACACCCCTTTTTTGAACCTAGGCTTTCTGGTTCTATCTTCCACTCAAAGTACTCGTTTCTTGTACATCCCCAGTGGGTAAGACTTGAGTAAAATTCCTTTGGTCTTCCAAAACTATCTAGCGCGGGTTTTATGCCTTTTGAAAGGGACCTTATAACACCTACTATCCATTCGGGATGCGCAGGACAGCCAGATAAATTGATGACCGGAAGTCCCCCTTTAGAAACAAAATCTTCTCCCAAGAGCCCTCCCTTTTCTTTAAATCTGTACTGAAGTCCGCACACATTACCGTCCTTTAAAGCTGGCACATTGCCGTAAACTGCACAACTGCCTACTGCTATCACATACTCAGCGATATAGCAAAGCTCTTTTATCCTCTGGTCATCCATCTTTACTGCACCTTCAAGGATCAGAAGGTCAAGCTTTACATTACCTTTCGTTATATCACTTAGCAGCTCTTCCTCGCTTTCCAAAGAAAGAGATGGATGAAAAAGGAAGTTCACCTCTTTAAGAAGAGCATTAAAAGTTTCACAGTTCAAAAGAGAGTGAGTGTTTCCGCAACAAGAAAGTCTCTGGAGCCAAAGCACATTCATTTAAATGCTTTCCTGTAGAACTTTACTTTAAACTTCAAGTAATCTATCCAGTCTTCAAGCCCTTCTCCCGTTTTTGTGGACAACATCATAAAGTCCATATTTGGCTTTATTTTTTTTGCGCTGCTAACTGCCCTATCAACAGAGAAATCCACATAAGGAAGAAGGTCTGTTTTGGTTATCAGCATAAGGTCTGCAGACCTAAACATTACCGGATACTTCTCTGGCTTATCATCACCCTCTGTTACGGACAGGAGGACCACATTTAGGTGTGCTCCCACATCGTAAGAGGCTGGACAAACAAGGTTTCCCACATTCTCCACAAAAACTATATCAAGCTCTTCCAAAGGAAGATGATGTATCCCTTTGTGAACCATTGAAGCATCAAGATGACAAGCGCTTCCTGTAGTAATTTGGTAGGCAGGTGCACCCTTTGACTTTATCCTTTCTGCGTCCCTGTTGGTTTCCAGGTCTCCTTCTATGACTCCTATTCTTAGTTCCCTGCCCACGAGTTCTATGGTTTTCTCAAGAAGGCTCGTCTTCCCAGCACCGGGAGAGCTCATGAGATTTATGCAATAAACGCCGTGTTCTTCAAAATGCTCCCTGTTTTCCTGTGCTTGTCTGTCGTTAGCTTCAAGTATCTTAGTAAATACCTCTAAAGTCTTTGTATCTTCGTGTTTATGTTCGTGCTGATGATTAACTGAACAACCACACTCTCTACACATGACATTCCTCCGAATATGTATTCATTCTTTAAAATATACGCCGTAGGATGTCCCTTTCAAGGAGGCAAGAGTAGTATAATGCTCTGTAAGTGGAGGGAAAGATGAGGCTATTGCACATATCAGACCTTCATGCAGGGAAATCCTTAGGAAGGATAAACAGAAATGAGGATCTTGAGTACGCCCTTAACCAGGTGATAAATATATGTAAAGAGGAAAAGGTAGATGTGCTTCTTATAGCAGGAGACATTTATGACAAAGCAAACCCAGACCACGAATCACAGGACATGATACTTGACTTCTTAACCAAAATACACACGGAAGGCATTCACACAGTACTCATAGCAGGCAACCATGACAGCTACGACCTTATAAGGTCCTACAAGCACCTTAGAAGGATAGCTCGTTTGCATGTAGTGGACAGACCATGTAAGGACCCAAAGGATTGCATATTGGGATTTGGAGACCTAAGTGTGGCATGCGTCCCCTACCCCAACGAAAGGCTCTTAACTCACCTGCACGAAAACCCACACAGAAGCTACACGGAAAAAGTAGCTAACTACCTGAAAGCAGTAGCCAAACATGTTGAGTCTGCACGCTATAAGGTGCTTTTGGCACATCTAATGGTAGAGAACGCCAAGATCTCAGGAACAGAAAGGCAGTCTACAGTAGGAGAGTTTTATGCAGTAAAATTAGAGCATATACCAGAATGTTTTGATTATATAGCTCTTGGACATGTACACAGATATCAAAGAATAAACAGAGCTTACTACTCGGGGAGTCTTTATCAGATAGACTTTTCTGAAAAAGGCATGGAAAAGTTTGCTAACTTGATAATTCTTGAAGATGAGCTTCAAGTAAGACCTATAAAGTTAGATATTAAAAGGGAACTTCATGAGATAAAAGTGGATCACAGAGAAAACTTTTTTGAGGTGCTTGAAAGGCTCAAAGACCTGAGAGGTCTTTTTAAAGTGATTTTAACCGCAGACATGAGAGACAGCAGTATAAATGTAAAGAAAAAACAGATAGAGGAAGTACTTGGCAATAGTCTCGTAAGGTTTGAGATACAGCCATTAGACCAAGATAACAGTGAGAGATGGTACAAACCACAAAGCATAGATCTGGTATCCGCTTACAAAGATTACTACGAGAGGTTCCTTAAACAGAAACCATCCCAAGAGCTGATAAAAGAGTTTATTAAACTGCTTGAAAGGGCTGAATATGAGACCCATACTGCTTGAACTTGAAAACTTCACCGTTTATAGAAGACAGAGGATTGATTTTTCGGACCTTAACTTCTTTATAATTCAGGGAAGAACAGGTGCAGGCAAAACAAGCCTTATAGATGCCATATGCTATGCTTTATACGGAAAAGCACCCAGATACAAAGGGGCAAACCCACAGGAATACCTTCTCTCAAAGGGACAGAGGCACATGCGGGTCCGCTTTGAGTTTTCAGTAAAAGGCAAAAGATACGCCATAGACAGGCTGTATGAGATTTCAAAGCCTCAGGTGGTGAGGTTTTACGAAGGCTCCAGACTAGTAAACCTTAAAGTCAAAGAAGTAGAAGGCTACATATCCAAGATACTGGGTATGGATTATGAGACCTTCACAAAGGTCATAGTGTTACCTCAAGGACAGTTTGATAAGTTTCTAAAGCCACAACAACCCATGGAGCGCAGAGAAATTCTAAACAAACTTTTGGGATACGACGAGATCTTTGAAAAAATGAATAAGATCATAAAGAAGACCTTAGAGGACCTAGAAGGAAAGAAGAATGTCCTTGAGGCACAATACGCAAACTTAGGAAGCATTACAAAAGAGACCATAGTTAACATGGAGCAACAGTTGGAAGATAAAAAAAAGCATATAGAGGTCCTTGAAAAAGAAAAAGAAGCTTTAAGACCCCAACTTAACAAAGCAATAGAAAAGGAAAGGATAGAAGAAGAATTATCAAATAAAAGGTCAAGGCTTTTAGAGCTTCTAAAAGAGCAAGAACAGATGCAGAAAAAACAGGAAAAGTGGAAAATAGCTAAAGAAGTTTCAGAATACGAGCATCTTTTGAAAGAATATGAGCGGTTAGAAAAACAAAAACAAAAGCTTATAGAAGAAAAAAAACAATTGGAAAATGAACTAATAAAGTATAAACATGAACTTCAGAATACGGAAGAAGAGTACAAAAGTATAGAAAAAAAGTATGAAAATCTTGAAAAACTCACATTGGAAATCACGCATTTAGAAAGAGAAAAAGACCTTATTAATCAACTATTAAAAATAGAACAAAAGATAAAGCAGACTACTTCAGATTTAGAAGAAAAACAAAGGTTAAAAGAAAATCTTGAAGGAGAACTAAAGTATCTTCAAGAAGACCTAAAAAATAAAGAAGATAAGCTCTCTCAGATGGAAAACCAACTTAAAGAGCTGGAAGGTATAGAAACTAAGTATGCAAAAGCCCAAGAACTTAAAACAAGGTACGATGAGTTCCCCAGGATAGATTTAGAAATACAAGAGATAGAAACACAGATGAAGAAGCTTGAAGAACTGCTTAAAAAACTTCAGTCTGAAAGAGAGAAGTTAGAGTCTAAGCTTTTTGAGGCAAGCATTCACCAAATAGCACGCAGACTTTCACCTGGACAGCCATGTCCCGTTTGTGGCAACAAGGTCCAAACTTTGCCCCTACTATCTGACAAAGGCACTGAAGAGTTTACCCACATAAAGCAAGAGCTTGAAAAGATCAGACAGCAGGAACGAAAAACCCTTAGTGATAGAGCAAGTATGGAAAGCAGGAAAAAAGACCTTGAGCAAAAAAAGAGCGAGCTTGCAGACCGCGAAGACTTTTATAAAACCTACTCACAGATCAAAGAAGAATACGAAACCTTCGTAAAACTAAAGGAAGAGGAGAAAAAAGTAAGAAAACAGCGCGAAGACTTAATGTCCAGAGTGTTAAAAAAGTCAGAAGAGCTAACCGCCATCCGTGCAAGCTTGGAACATATCAATAAAGACATAGCTCAGCTAAATAAAGAAAAAGAGGAAATTTTAGAAAGGCTGGGCAGAAAGATAGAGGATCCATATAAAGAGCTTTCAGCCATTGAGCGGGAGCATATAGAAAAACAAGAAAGCATAAGGCAAGTGCAAGAAAAATACAAACAAATAAGGAATTACAGGGAATCTTTAATTAATAATCTTTCAATTATAGATGAAAAATTAAGGCAAAACGAAAGGAGTAGAGAGGAAACAAGAGAAAAGCTTGGGGAGATATATCAAGCTCTTGAGCCAGCAAGGAGAAAGTTTGGAGACATAGAAAATCTAAAATCTCTGTGTATGCCAAAGGAAGAACTACAAAAGCTCGAGGAAGAGATCTCTCAGTATAACATGTCTGTTAAAAGCCTACAGGAAGAACTACAAAGTTTAGAAAAATCCCTTGCTCAATACCCACAAGGTATAAACAGGCAGAGCATAGAGGAAAAGCTAAGATTCATAGAAAACACTATAAATCAGATGCATCAAGAGTTGGGGAGTTTGTCTAAGGATTTACAGCAGGCTAAAGAAAATTTCCACAGGAAAAAGGAAATAGAGCAGGAACTTGCCCAGCTGACACGGGAACTTCAAAAGTACAGAGTGTTAGAGAGAGACATGAGAAGCGATCACTTTCCGGACTTTATAAGCAAGTACATGCTACACAACATACTTGACAGAGCCAGTTACTACCTTCTTAAGTTTAGCTCTGGGTTATACGAGTTTAAGCTTGTTGACGCTGAGAGAGACAATCTCTACATTATCGATAGGTCTTCTGGTCATGAGAGAAGTATACTAACGCTAAGTGGAGGGGAGACTTTTCTTGCCAGTCTGTCCCTTGCCTTTGCAGTCAGTGATATAGTTTCACACAACGCACCTTTGGAAAGCATGTTCATAGATGAAGGTTTTGGCTCCCTTGACAGAGAAACAAGAGAGTCCTTGGGAGAGTTTTTTGAACTTATAAAGCTAAATGTGGGAAGAATGGTAGGTATAATCAGCCATCTTGAGGATTTGGCAGAAAAGTTTGACCAGAAAATACTTATAGAGAAAAGGGGCGATCAATCCTTTATAAAAATTGAGACCACTTGAGTTAAAATTATTCTTCTATGAGACAGGTGGTTATAAAGGTTAATGGAAAGGACATAAGGTTAAAGGATTTTCCAAAAAGGGTTGCTTATAACTTAGTTTTTGGTTTGATAAAAAGCTTAAATCTTGAAGAGGAGCCAAAAGATATAGTTATACATGTTAGAGTCGAAAAGGAAGATAGCGGAAGTTCTTGAATTTACCGTTGAAGAACCTTTTGAAAACAAGAGGTTAGATACTTTCTTAACAGAAGCTTATGGAGAGTTTTCGCGAAGTTATATACAGAAGCTTATAGAAGACGGCTTTGTGTTGGTTGATAATTTACAAGTCAAAAAACCATCTAAAAGGCTAAAACCTGGGCAAAGGCTCACTTTCTTTGTGCCAGAGCCACAGCCTGTAGAAGTATTACCCGAAGACATACCTTTTGATGTTGTTTACGAAGACGAGCACATCTTAGTGCTTATAAAACCTTGTGGTCTTGTGGTGCATCCATCTCCCGGATACTCCTCTGGCACTTTAGTAAATGCCCTTCTTTTTAGGGTAAAGCATCTTTCTGGCATTGGGGGGTGGGAAAGGCCGGGAATAGTCCACAGATTGGACAAAAACACAGCGGGGCTTATGGTGGTTGCAAAGACTGACAAGGCACACCTACGCTTGGCAGAAGAGTTCAAAGAAAGAAGAGTTCTTAAGCTATACAGAGCACTTATTAGCGGTCTTCCCAAAGAAGATGAAGGAGTTATAGAAAAACCTATCTGGAGACACCCTAAGGATAGGAAAAAGTTTTGGGTAAGCCAAGAGGGAAAACCCGCCAAGACAGAGTACAGAGTGCTCAAAAGGTTTGAGAAACACCACATTAGCCTTTTAGAGCTGCGCATATACACAGGAAGGACTCACCAAATAAGAGTTCATCTTTCTTCCTTAGGGTATCCCATTCTTGGTGATATAACTTACGGCTTTAAGCCTTCGTCTGTTGGAGAAAACTTAAAAAAACTACTTGGTGATTGCCACATGCTTGTTAGCTATCGCTTGGGTTTTTATCATCCTCATACTGGAGAGTGGATGGATTTTCAGGTGCAAGATCCAAAACCTTTTAGGGATGTTTTAGCTTTCTTGGAAAATGCTTAAGAAAAGCTCACGTAGTTTTTCTAAAACGCCTTCCTGTCCTAAAAGCTTACGAAGTTCTAAAAAGCTTTCTTTCATCTCTTGCTTTAGATGCTCTGAAGTAAGAAGGTGTTCTGCATGCCTGTAAAGGGTGCCCCAATCCTTTTGTACTATTTCTGGAACAGCCTGTCTTTTGAGTATAAGGTTGGTCAGAGAGATCCACTTTACCTTTACGAGCATCTTTCCCAATAGGTAAGTTAATGGATTTACTTGGTAGAAGACCACATGGGGATTTAGAAGTAGACTTGCTTCGAGCTCTGCAGTACCACTGGCTATCAGAGACATAACGGAATAAGACATTACATCATAAGCAGGGGTAGGTGTGTCTTTATGTGTAAGAACCTTGACGGGAAGGTCTTTAAAAGCTAACTCTATATAGTCTTTGAAGGTTTCAAAGGTAGGTATAACCCCGTAAATGTGTTCTTTCCTGCTTAACTGCGCAAACACGCGCCTAAGATACTGAGTGTGTCTTTTTACCTCGTTCCACCTGCTTCCCGGAAAAAGCCCAACAACCCTTTGTGCACCCACAAGCTTTTCAAAGCTTTCCTTACTCTGTGAGGGTTTTGCTATATCCACAAGGGGATGCCCTACATAGTGAATATGTAGCCTTCCATTGGAATACCTCTTGTAAAATTCCACCTCAAAAGGAAAAAGAACTATCAGGTGGTCTACTTGCTGAGCTATTACCTTAGCTCTGTCTTCTTTCCATGCCCACACTTGCGGAGATATAAAGTATATGACCTTCTTTACTTTATGCCTTACCCTTTTGAGCAAAGGCAGGTTAAAAGCAGGTGCATCACAAAGTACAAGTACATCCATGTAAGGAAGAAGTTTTTCTATTTTTTTGTATAACCTTAGGACAAAAGGTACCTTAGGAAGAGCTTCCACTATACCCACAACAGAAAGATCTTCTATTTTTGCTACACTTTTAAAGCCTATACTTTCAAGTCTTTCGTCCGTTATACCCCAAGCTTCTATACCTTTTATTTCTTTAAAGGTATGATACAGGTAATTACTGGCTGACCTTTCACCTACAGAGAAGAAAACACGCATTTATCTTTTCATAAAGAGCTTAAAAGTATCTCCTTTTACCCTTTCAATCCTCATATGAATACCTTCAAACCTCACAAAAAGAGCATGAGAGATGTCCACTTTTCCGGAACTCCAAATACTTACATACCTTTCTGCATAGGCATCACCTAAGGAGTTCCTAAAACTCGCTTTGAGGTAAGCACCGTCATGATGTTCCATAATTTCGGTAAATACCACTTCCATGTAGTTGTTCTTCTCCACACCTTCTTCCCATAACTTTCCCAAACCCTTCAAGACAAGCTCCCTACTGAGTCCATACTCAAGGTCTTCTTGGTCTGTATCTTCCAATATATCCTCTCTTTTTTGTTTTATGAATTCTTCTACCTTCCTAAGTTTCTCAAGGGCTAGCTCTTTAAAACCTTCGTCTATGGGCACGCTTTTTATTATAACTCAAAATACTCTGCACCGCAGTTTTCTGTTTCCCAAACTACCACCTTCTGAAGGGTAGGGTACTTTTCCTTCGTCTTATGGTAGAGCCATTTGGCTATGTTTTCTGCACTTGGAGAAAAATCAAAAAGATCGTTGAGAAGTTTGTAATCAGGAAGCGTCTCTTTAAGGAAGTTATTAATCTCAACAAAGTCAAAGCCCATACCACCACTGTCAAGAGTTTCAGCCTTTATGTGAAGTTCCACTTCCCAAGTGTGTCCGTGCATAGGTTCGGGAGAACCATGATAATCTGTCAAGAAGTGAGCAGCATGGAACTTTCTCTTTACTATAAGAGTCCAAGGCATTGTGTATAATTATAATGCATGAAAGTGCTCATAATGGCAGGTGGGAGCGGTACGAGGCTCTGGCCTCTATCAAGGGAGACATACCCTAAGCAATTTCTCAAAATATTGGGAGATAAATCTTTGCTACGCATTACCTACGAAAGACTCCTAAAGCTTGTGGATCACAAAGATATAATAGTTGCCACATCTGGGGAATATGAGTATCATGTTAGAAATGACCTTTATCCTTACGAAGGCTATTCTCTCATATTAGAGCCGGAAAGGAAAAACACAGGACCCACCATACTTCTTGGAGTGTTGTTTGCTCTTGAGAAACTTTCAGCAAAAGAAGATGAGGTTTTGCTAGTTATACCCTCAGACCACTATGTAAAACCAGAAGAGAGATATGCACAGTATCTTAGCTTTGGTGAAAAGTTAGCCAAGATGGGCTATATGGTAGCCTTTGGCATAAAACCCTCTTATCCAGACACTAACTTTGGGTACATAAAACTGGGAGATACCATCTTCTCAGAAAAAGACCTGAGCGCGTATAGGATAGATTACTTTGTGGAAAAACCTCCCTACCAAACCGCACAGGATTTTCTGAAGGAAGGTTCTTACATGTGGAATTCGGGCAACTTTGCATTCACTTTAAAAGTAGGGCTTGAGGAATTCAAAACAAACGCACCTGAGCTGTGGCAATGGGCACAAAAAGGTTTTCATCACTTAATGGAAAACTATTCAAAACTTACAGAGGTAGCCTTTGATTACATAGAGATGGAAAAAACAAAGAGGGGCGTAGTGATACCTATGGACATTGAGTGGAGCGATATAGGTTCTTTTGAAGGGCTCTACAGGGTACTTCCCAGAGATAACAATGGTAATGTATGTGTGGGCAACACTTTATGTATAGATACAGAAAACACCTTAGCTTACAGCGTGGAAAGGCTCTTAGCTCTTGTAGGAGTTAAAAATGTAGCGGTAGTGGAAGAGAGAGATGCGCTACTTGTTATAAAAAGGGATATGTCGCATAAGGTAAAGGATCTGGTAGGTGTGCTCAAAAAAATGGGAAGAAGGGAGGCTAAGTACCATGTAGAAGTGCACGAAAGATGGGGAAAAAGACTTCTTCTTGATGAAGGGGAAGCCTACAAGATATACAAGCTTACCATCTACCCAAACAGACAGATGGGACCTTACATGCACATGCACAGCACGAGAACTTGGATGGTTCTAAAGGGAACACTCCTTTTTAAACTAAAGGACAGCGAAAAATATGCCAGCACAGGTGAAAACCTCTTTATAGGCAAAGCTCAGGCTTACTCCATAAAAAATACGGGGTTTATCCCCGCTGAGCTCATAGAGGTGCGTGTTGGTGAGTATCTTGGGGAAGATGATCAGGTACTTATAGATTCAAAGGCTTTGTAAGAGCTTCTCACATTTGGACCACTGGCTACATACTTAAATCCCATGGACAAAGCTAACTGCCTTAGTTCCTCAAACTCCTCGTATGTGTAATACTTAACCGTTGGGTGGTGTTTTAAAGATGGTTGATAATACTGTCCTATGGTAAGAAAATCACATCTTACATTCCTAAGGTCTTGCATTACAGATATGACCTCTTGCTTTGTCTCGCCAAAACCTAGGATGATGGCAGACTTAGTCCATATGTGAGGGAAAAGCTCTTTGCTACTCTTTAAGATGTAAAGGCTTCTTTCGTAGCTTGCTCCTTTCCTAACAGCTCCGTAGAGTCTTGGCACCGTCTCCACATTGTGGTTTAATACATCAGGTCCGGAAGAAAGAACCTTTTTTAATGCCTTCTGAGAACCTTTAAAGTCAGGCACTAATACCTCTACCTTTATATCTTTTATGCTTTCTTTTAGTATGCTCACACATTTGGCAAAATGATCCGCCCCACCGTCGGGGAGGTCATCTCTGGTTACAGAAGTTATGACTACATATTTAAGTCCCAGCTTCTTTACAGCGTCAAGAAGTCTATAGGGTTCTTGCTCATCAAGACCTTTAGGTTTGCCTTTGGACACATTACAAAAACTACACCCACGCGTACATATCTCTCCAAGTATCATAAAGGTAGCCGTCCCAGCACCAAAGCATTCGGAAATATTGGGGCAACGGGACTCTTCACACACGGTATTGAGCTTGAGATCTCTGAGTAGTTTTTTAACAGTGTGAGTTTCTGACAACAATAACCTGGGCTTGTTCATAATTATAAGTATATCTCCTGTGTTAGCTCTCCCTTATAAGAGAGTCTGTCTAAGAGTGCTTTTCCACGCATAGAATTTACAGGAATCTCAAGGCTTTGATGTCCTCTTTTCACCACTATCAACTGTTCGTCCACTTCTATACTGTCAGGAATCTCGCTCTGTATGTAAATGTTTTTTCTTACAAGCTCTTCCTTAGTGTACACTTTCTTCATAGATCCAAGATACATTTAATAACATGTCCCAAGAACACTTTATTGAGCTGTGCCTTGAGCAAGCAAAGAAAGCTTATCTATTAGGAGAGGTTCCAGTAGGCTGTGTGGTAGTAAAAGACCATAAGGTAATAGCACAGGCTCATAACTGTGTTGAAAAGCTAAAAGACCCAACAGCTCACGCGGAGATGTTAGCCCTTGCTTTTGCATCTAAGCATCTTGGTGAAAAGTACCTTTACGGATGCCATGTGTATGTAAGCCTTGAACCGTGTGTAATGTGTGCTTATGCCATGATACTCAGGAGGGTAGAAAAGGTTGTTTTTTTTGCACAGGATTATAAACACGGGGGAGTTATGAGTATGTATAATCTTCTTGATGATGTAAGGTTAAATCACATGGTAAAGTGGGAGTATTTGCCCGTGGAAGAGGCTCAAAAGCTCATGAAGGATTTTTTTAAAAACCTCAGGGATCAGCGATGATTAGCAATTACATAAGCTATCATTATGGTGATGAGATAGGTTATAAGCACCAAGGCAAAAAGAGATATGGCAACCGCTATAGCCTTATCATCCTTTATCTTCATGATACATCAACACTGACTTTAAAATGTAAAGGACAAAGAGCACACCACCTATGACCGCCATCATAGTACCTACTCCCATTATGATAAGAGAAGCGAGCACTGTGGGATCTTGCGTGTAGCCTGTACCGTAAGTCTTTCTAGGTGCCCCTTCCCTTCCTGCAAAGTAAAGACCCAATATAAACATTATCATACCTACACCGTAAAGATAAGGTTGGATTTTGGTCAGGGTGCTTAGCTTTTTAGTATAACCATATTCCCGCAAAAGTTTGTAAGATATGGCCATCAGAGCTAAAGTAAGACTTGTTACAGTTCCGTGATAGTGAGCCGGGACTCGTAGATCAGCCTTTATACCTGCATAAGCTATAAAAACTCCAAGAAAGTAAAGACAGAGAGAGATGAACAAAGCAGAAGAAAAGGGATTTTTCCAGTCCCATCTCATGTCCCTTATTACATTAAAAGCATGAAGGAACATGGGGATACCAAGACCAACCGCATAACTAATTTCTGTAAATATCTTGGCGTTTCTTGATATGGGGTCTGAATAAAGGACCGGTACAAGGAGCATGAGAAGGGCAAAGAGTATAAAAGAAATGTTTACAAACCTTAAAAAGCCAAGCTCTTTATCTTTTCCTAACAGATGAAGGAGGTAGTACCAAGCGTAGAGAAGTATGGCACCGTTTAAAAATTGGTGTATATGTCCGGGTGTCCAAAAGAGCCTCTCATAAAATATGTAAATATTGGAAGGGTCACCAGCTCGCAAGTAAGAGGGTATTACCGCAACCATCATAAGAAGACCAAGAATAACGCTTGTTGCTACTGAGTTTTTGATGGGTTCTTTGGAAAACAAGGTAAGCAAAGCTTCTTTTGAGACAAGAAGGGCATGAAGGGTAAAGCCTAAAAAGTAAAGAACTATCCCACTCAGAAAAAGAGGGTGCACTATTGTGGGTAGGTAGTTGTTAGATACCGCAATACCTTTTCCAAGGAATGAGGACAGAGCTACACCCATAAAACCAAGAAAAGACAAGTAAAATGCTAATTTAAGATCCTTTTTATAGGTCCTGCTCCAGATGAGGATGGTAAAGGAAAGGAGGAATATTACTATAGCAAGGTCCACATGCCCTATAAGGGCATAGTAAAAATATCCGGGTGGAAAATACTTATACACACCCGGCGTTCTTGCCATGGCTACCACAAAAGCAAGAAAACCACCTAAACCCAAGGAAACTATAGAAAGAAGAAACCACTTTTTATCCATGTCATCACCTTGTCATGTCAAAAACCATCACAGAGAAAAGAAGAGCAAGATATATTATAGAGTAAAAGAAAAGAAACATACCCTTAGAACTCCTTGAGAAGAAAAATTTTAACGTTAAAATGAGGTATATAAAGCTCAGAACAAAAGCGGTGAAAAAGTAAACCTTACCCGCCATACCATAAAGTGTAGGTAGCAAGCTCAGAGGAAACAGCATTGCGGTATAGAAGAGTGTCCTTACTTTTGTTTGGAATACACCTTTCACCACGGGAAGTGTAGGCACACCAGCCTTTTTATAATCTTCGGCGTACTTTACTGCAAGCACCCAGAAGTGTGGAGGTTGCCACACAAACATAATCAAAAAGAGTATGAAAGGCTCTATCCCAAACTTTCCAGTGACCGCCGTATAACCTATAACGGGAGGAAGAGCACCAGAAATACCTCCTATCTCGGTAGCCAGAGGGCTTTTCCTTTTAAGAGCAAGGGTATAAACCACCACATAGAAAAAAGATGCCATCAGGGTAAAGAAAGTAGCAACAGGGTTTACAAAGACAGCCATTATGTAAAAGGATGCAATAAGAAGAACAGAGCCAAAGATCAGGGCGCTTAAAGGACTAATATTACCAGAAGGTAGAGGTCTGCTCTTTGTCCTTGACATGATGGCATCTATGTCCCTGTCAAAAAACTGGTTGAAAACGGCAGAACCCGCAGAGGCGAGCCCAGTGCCCAGCAAAGACCAAAAAACGAGCCACGGATCTGGAAAGCCTTTTTCTGCAAGGTACATACCTGTTAGGCAAGTTATAAGCACAAGCAATACTATACCCGGCTTTGTAAGGAGGATATAATCTCTAACTACGCTTCTGTATGCCATTACCGTTTTGACTACCATGCCTCTCTAACCTTTGGATTTATTGTGGGTTTTACCTGCACATGGTAAGTTAGCCAAGCAAACAAGAAGAATCCCATAGCTGTGTCCATAAAGCTCAAGGGTAGGAAAAATCCAGTAAGCACCATAGATATGGCAAACAAAAACTGTAAGTTTATGAAGACAAAAGCCAGAAGGGTAGTTCTGCTAAAGTTGGACACGAGGGCAAGTAAAAAGGCAATCCATGTAACATAAGCTAAGTTTCTGTGTATGAACTGAAGGGTCACTTTCCAATTAGTGAATTCTGGTACAAGACTTCCGTTACATGTAGGCCATTCGTGTCCGCATGCTTCACCGGAAGCTGTATACCTTACCAGCACACCAGTTATCATGGTAGCAAGGGCAAATGCATAAGCATACAAAGGTACACCTTCCTGACTACCCTCTTTGTAAATAAGCCTGTAGGTAAGCACCAAAAAACCCAGTATTATCATGGATTCGTATATGTGCATGGATTCTAAAAGCATGTGGGAAAGATACTTAAGATGAGGTGTTTCACCCTTTATCATCTTCATGCCCGTGAGCGCCGCACTGAGGGTAAAAAGTAGAGCTAAACCGGAGGTAAGTCTAGAAGTACCTTTTTCTCTTCTCCAAACATATACAAAGCCTAGCAGTGTGAAAAGACCAGCAAGACTACTGACTGTTCTGTGTCCCATCTCAAGTTTTGCTGCTGTATCCTTGGGGGGTTCAAAGTTCCCATAACACAAAGGCCAGCTGGGACAGGCAAGCCCCGAATCTGATGATCTTACCATTCCCCCCCATACCATAACTATGTAAGTAAATACTATGGCAAGAATAAGTATAACCCTTTGCATGTTGGTTCCTCCATAAGGATATTATAAGATGCTTTTGCAAAGGGGGGTAGTAAATGTGGTTTATAAGAGTTTATGTATATAATTATATTGTGTAGGAGGTTTTGCATGTTTCAAGTTCCTGAAGTTTCTTCCGAAGAAGTAAAGAGGATGCTCCAAGAGGATAAAGAAGTGGTACTGCTTGATGTTAGGACACCTCAAGAACATGCACAGATCAGAATACCCAACTCTAAGCTCATACCCTTGGACGAGCTTCGCTACGCTTATCGTGACCTTCCCAAGGACAAAAAGTACATAGTTTACTGCAGAAGTGGTGAAAGAAGCGCTTTTGCTACCTACTTTCTAAGACACATGGGGTACGAAGCGTACAACTTAGCTGGAGGCATCCTGCTTTGGCCCTACGAAAAGGAAAGCGGTATGGGTTAATATGTTTAAATGCTCTACCTTTTCTTGTTGCCTTTACTTCTCCTTTCGTGTGGTGTAAAGACTAATCCTCAGCCTCTTGCACTGCCCGTAGTTGAGGTAAAAAGAATAGGAAATAAGGCTTATGTACGGTCTTTGCAAGGTGAAATTCAGGTAGAAGGTTTTGAAAAGGTGGGAGAGTGGTTTGTAAGAGAGCAAAGTTCCGCCTTTTGCTTTAAGGTTAAAAGACTTGCAGGGCGCACCGAGGAGTTCTGTGTGAAGAAAGCCTTAGAAACAAAACCAGTAGTTTATGTTAGGGAAAGCCAAGATAGCGTCTTGGTGTTAGCAGAAGGTTTTCCTTCCTACAGGATTTACCCTGTTTTAGACAGTAGACTAAACCCGTCTGAAGGAGTGCAGTTCAAAGAGCAGTATACGATATTCAGGGATTATCGTGAAAGATGCTACGCCATAACAGGTGAAAAGGATCAGCGAGAAAGTCAACCTTACGAGCTCTGTATAGCTCCCAAACCCCCACCACCTGTGGAGGATGTTCAAAGGCTTGGTTATCAAGAAGTGTCTGGCAAGCTATACATATTTTGGTCCTACACTCCCGATGAGCTGTTTAGTGAGTTTGTAGTGTATAAAAACGGTAAACTGGTAGAAACCACACAAGCTTATATGTACCAAGATACTGCGCCCAAAGAAAAAACCACTTATACGGTTAAAGTGAGAAACAAGCTAGGGTTTGAAAGCCCTGGTGTAAGCATCACTTACAATCCGTAATAAGAAGCTATAGCGGCAGATATGGCTAAGGTTATGTCTTCTGGGTTTTTCTGATCTTCTATCTCAAAATCGTATGTGGGTAGTTTTTCTTCAAGAAATCTTATGCCAAAGTGTCCTTTTATAAAGTCCTCATCCCTTACTATCTCTCTGTGAAGAGGTATGTTAGTAGGCACCCCTCTGACTATAAACTCATCTATGGATCTTCTCGCTCTTGCTATAACTCTATCCCATGTGAGAGCCCACACGCTCAGCTTGGCTATCATAGAATCGTAGTAAGGTGGAATGACAAAATCTTTGTAAACTCCAGCATCCATCCTAACGCCTGGACCACCCGGTGAGTAATAGGCTGTGATCTTGCCCGGCGTTGGTGCAAAGTTCCTTCTGGGGTCTTCTGCATTTATTCTGAACTCTATAGCGTATCCTCTAAAAGTTATATCACTTTGAGTAAAGGGTAGAGGCTCTCCATAGGCAACCCTTATCATATGCTCCACTATATCAACGCCTGAGATCATTTCTGTTATGGTATGCTCCACTTGTAGCCTTGTGTTCATTTCTATGAAGTAAAACTCTCCCTTCTGAAGGTCCACGAGAAATTCAAGAGTACCCGCACTTTCGTACCCTACCTGCATCATGGCACGCACACTAAGTCCAAGCATTTTACTTCTCATATCTTTTGGTAAAACAGGGCATGGAGTTACCTCTATGATCTTCTGATGCTTTCTTTGTATAGAGCAGTCTCTCTCTCCCAAGTGTATAACATTGCCGTATTTATCGCCTATAATTTGAACCTCTATGTGCTTGGGATTTTCCAAATACTTCTCTATAAAAAGGTCTCCTTTACCAAAGAAGGTTTCTGCTTCTCTGTAAGCGGATTCAAAAAGGGGTAGCATTTCTTCTTCTTTTTTTACTACCCTCATACCTCTACCTCCCCCACCGTAGGCAGATTTTAGTATGACTGGAAAACCTATCTCCTTAGCATAGTGGAGTGCATCTGTAGGGTCTTTCAAAGGTTGGTCTACACCAGGAACAGTAGGAATGCCCAGCTTTTTCATCATACTTTTGGCTTTAACCTTATCCCCGAAGATCTCTATATGTTCTGGCTTAGGTCCTATGAAGGTTATACCCCTCCTTTGGCAAAATCTTGCAAAATCAGCATTTTCTGCCAGAAAACCATAACCAGGATGTATAGCATCTGCACCTACAGATTTGGCAAGGTCCACTATTCTTACATAATCCAAATAAGCCCATATGGGATCTCCAGGTATAAGGTAAGACTCATCTGCCTTTTTTACATAAAGAGATCTTGCATCCGCTTCTGAGTAAATAGCAACGGTTTTTATACCTAACTCTTTACAAGCTCTTATGATCCTAAGTGCTACTTCGCCCCTGTTTGCTATCAAAACTTTCCTAAACATACCCTTTTAAAATATAACATATCAAAACATCTCTTTTCATTTTTGGTTCATAAAAAAATCTCTAAATTTAAGAATAGGAGGTGCCATCATGAGAAAGCTCATTGTGGCTTTTCTTTTGGTTTCAGGTGTATCCTTAGCACACGACAGAGTGTTCTTCTCCTTAGGTGTAAATTTAGGCGTCCCTCACCATTGCCCAGAAAGGATAGTTTATGTAGAAAGGCCTGCAGTGTACCGCCCATATTATCCCCCTCCCGTTTACTACATGCCGGTGGAAAGGGTGATCATCATCCACAAACACAAACACTGGAAGCATTGGAGAGATTGGGACGATTAATTATTTAAGCCACTGGGTTTCACAACTTGAGCTTACGCTGTGTCCATTTTCTTGCATGTAGATCAATCCCCAGTTATGTAAAGATGACAACACGCTTTTGAGTTCTTTGCCCACAGGTGTTAAGGTATACTCTACTTTTGGTGGAACTTGGGGATAGAGTATCCTATTTACTATACCATCACGCTCAAGTTCTCTGAGCTGTTTTGTTAGCATTCTTTGAGTTATGCCTTTTATAGATTTTTGAAGCTGTGAAAACCTTTTGGGTCCATCCAAAAGCTCTTTTATGATAAGAAACTTCCACTTACCACCTATGACGTTCAATGTTAGCTCTATGGGACATTCTTTCATGAACACCTCCTTTAGTTCCTTTTTTGTAAGTATATCACAAAACTGTAAGTACTTGACAGGAAATCCTTTCTTGGTAAAATGTTGGTTATGACTGTGTTTTCAAGCCTTAAAATTCGTGGAATCACCTTAAAAAACAGGATAGTGGTCTCTCCCATGTGCATGTATTCTTCAGAAGATGGTTTTGCTAACGATTGGCATTTAGTTCATCTTGGTTCAAGAGCAGTAGGCGGTGCAGGGCTTATATTCACTGAAGCTACGGCTGTAGAACCAAGGGGAAGAATCTCTCCGTTGGACCTTGGCATATGGAAAAATGAACACATGGAAGCTCTAAAAAGGATCGTGGATTTTTGCCACTCTTTTGGAGCCAAGGTGGGTATACAGCTTGCTCATGCAGGAAGAAAGGCAGAGGACTATGCACCTTGGGAAAGAGAAAAGACAAAGATAAAAGGCTCAAAGCACGCAATAGCACCCAGCCCAATCCCCTACGGAAAAGACTGGCTTGTTCCTAAGGGAATGGATCACGAAGATATACAAGCGGTTCAGAAAGCTTTTGCAGAAGGCGCAAAAAGAGCGGTTAACGCAGGCTTTGATGTAATAGAAATACATTCTGCACACGGATACCTTCTTCACGAGTTTTTATCCCCCATCTCTAATAAAAGGACTGATAAGTACGGTGGTAGCCTGGAAAACCGGGAGAGGTTTTTAATAGAAGTGGTACGAACAGTAAGAAAAGTAATTCCCGACAGCGTGCCTCTTTTTGTGAGACTTTCCTGCGTTGATTATGTAGAAGGCGGTTGGACATTAGAAGATAGTATCCATCTAGCAAGAGCGTTGAAAGAGGAGGGTTGTGATGTTATAGACTGCTCTTCGGGTGGTATAGTTGAAGAAGAGAAAGTTAATGCGTATGCGAGCTTTCAGGTACCCTATGCAGAAAGAATAAAAAAGGAGGTAGGCATAAAAACCATGAGCGTAGGACTCATAACCACTTACGAGCAAGCGGAGGACATAATAGGAAACTCAAGGGCAGATCTTGTTGCCATGGCACGGGAGTTTTTGAGAGATCCTTACCTACCCATAAGGTGGGCAAAAAGCAAAGGACTAAAGCCTGAAGTACCAAGGCAGTATATAAGAGCATGGCTCTAAGGAGGTGAAGCATGGTTGAGCTTTATCTAAACGGAAGACGCTATAAAGTAAACGCAGAGGAAGATACACCCCTTTTGTGGGTAATAAGGGAGCACATAGGCTTTACTGGCACCAAATTTGGCTGCGGAAAGGGTATATGCGGTGCTTGTACCGTCCTCGTGGAAGAAAATCCTACACGATCCTGTATAACCCCTGTAGGTTCTGTAAAGGGCAAAAGGATAATTACCATAGAAGGCATTCCATCTGATCACCCCGTAAAGCGTGCATGGATAGAGCTTGATGTGCCACAGTGTGGTTATTGCCAGCCGGGACAGATAGTTGAAGCTTACGCACTGCTTAAGAAAAAGCCAAAGGCAAGCAAAGAAGAGATAGTCTCTGTTATGTCTTCTCACCTCTGTAGGTGTGGAACTTATGGGAGGATACTGAAAGCCATACAGAGAGCCCAAAAGCTTATGGAGGTAAAAGCATGATCACTAGAAGGGACCTTTTAAAACTCAGCGGTTTAGGTTTAGGTATTGCTCTTTTACCTGACGGATTTATGCTCGTGAAAGCCTCCGAAAATCCACAGATTAAACCCCACTTATGGGCAAGCATAACAAAGGATAACTATCTTGTGCTTTTGATAAACAAGTCAGAGATGGGGCAAGGTGTTTATACAGGTTTGTCCATGATAGTGGCTGATGAACTGGACTTTCCTTGGGGGAGGGTTATAGTAAAACCAGCACCTGCAAAAGATACTTACATAGACAAGAAGATGGGATCACAGCTAACAGGTGGAAGCACCAGCATAAGAAACATGTACGAATTTTTAAGACTCCTTGGTGCATCTATGAAAGAGATGATCTTAGAGAGCGCATCACGCGAATGGAAAGTACCAAAAGAAAAACTGCAAGCCCAAATGGGTTATGTAAGCTATACAAACAAAAAAGCAAGCTATGGTGAGCTTTGGGAAAAGGCGCTAAAACTTCCCATTCCCACAAAGGTAAGACTAAAGGACCCTTCTGAGTTCCTATACATAGGTAAAGGTGTCCCGCGTATAGACACTGAGGAAAAAGTAGAAGGTAAAGCCATATTCGGTATAGATGTCAGGCGGAAGGACATGGTATATGCTGTCGTAGAAAGACCCCCGTACTTTGGTGCAAAACCACAAAGTGTAGATGACTCACAAGCTCGCCAAATGAAAGACGTTTTGGATGTTTTTACCATATCAAGCGGTGTAGCGGTATGTGCCAAAACAGTAGAAGGTGCTCTAAAAGGGAGAGAAAAGCTAAGAGTAGCATGGACAAAAAGTCCCCTAGAAGGCTTTGATGACGAAAGGTTAAGTCAGTATTACCTTGATATGCTAAAAAAGAAAGGAGTAGTGGCAAGAAAAGATGGAGACCCCATTTTAGTACTTGAAAAAGCTAAAAGAAAAACCTCCGCAGTATACTTACTCCCGTACCTTTACCATGCTACCATGGAACCCATGGCATGCGTTGTGGATGTAAAAGAAGACAGGTGTATCATATACGCTCCTGTTCAGGCTCAGACATGGACATTACAGACTGCCAAGAGGATCACTGGGCTTCCAGAAGATAAGATTGAAGTTTACACCACTTACTTAGGTGGAGGTTTTGGTAGAAAGTCCAATGTGGAGTTTGTAAAAGAAGCTCTTGAGATATCCAAAAGAATTAAAAAACCCGTAAAGCTTATCTACACAAGGGAAGATGATGTGAAATCTGGCTGGTACAGACCCATGAACGCAACGCATTTGGAAGGAGCATTAGACGAAAAGGGAAGGGTAATTGCTATTTATCACAAAATAGCAGTGCCTGCAGTCTTTGAGTGGGCAGGGAGACCTTCCCAAGTTGACAAGGCAGCGGTTGAAGGCATAGAGAATATGTTTTATGAGATTCCCCATGTACATGTAGAGTTTGTAAAGGTTGACCTCCCCATTCCCGTTTGGTTCTGGAGGTCTGTTGGTAGTACTCATAATGCTTTTACCTTAGAAACTTTCATAGATAGGCTAGCAAAGATAGGAAACAGAGATCCAGTGGAGTTAAGATTAGAGCTCTTAAAAAACCACGAAAGAGCTCAGAAGGTTATACAAGTAGCCGCGGAAAAGGCAGGTTGGGGTAAGAGACCAAAACACGGAGACGCTATGGGCCTTGCTTACCACTATTCCTTTGGCAGTCATGTAGCCCAAGTAGCTGAAGTCTCCCTAGATAAGAACTCAGGGCAAATAAGAGTTCATCGAGTAGTGTGCGCTATAGATATAGGACCTTTAGTAGTACATCCAAACCTTTTAATCTCTCAGGTAGAAAGCGCTGTGGTAATGGGCTTGAGTGCTGCAACAAAGGAAAAGGTTAGCTTTTCTAAGAATGGACCCATTAGTCTAAATTTTGATACCTATCCTCTCCTTACTATGTCAGAAGCCCCTCATGTAGAGGTTCACATAGTAAGAAGTGAAGGACCTATGGGTGGTGTAGGAGAACCGGCACTACCACCCGTAGCTCCAGCGGTTGCAAACGCACTGCTTTGGGGTTATGGTATACAAATAAACAACCTACCCATGACGCCAGAAAGTATAAGATCACTTCTGTAAACCCTCAAGGAGGTTTTTTGATATGAAGGAATGTCTTAAGCTTATAACAGAAAGAAGGTCTATAACTTTCTTTGACTCTACAAAAGATGTACCTGATGAAACAATAAAAGAGATACTTGAGATATCCGCAAGTGCTCCTTCTGGATACAACTTACAACCGTGGGAAGTTATTGTGGTTAAGGACAAAGAGAAGAAGAGACAGCTAAAAGAGATATGCTACGGACAGCAAAAGGTAGAAGATGCATCTGCTAACATAGTGCTCATAGCAAATACCAAAGCTGGCTTTGAACATGTGGATAAGGTGTTAGATAGCTGGATAGACTTAGGCTACATACCGGCAGAAAACAGAGACATACTCAGAGAAAGGATATTAGAAGGTTGGAAAGATAAGGAAAAAGCCAAAAGGAAAGCCATAAGGGACACTGCACTTTTTGGTATGACTGTTATGATCGTGGCAAGGGCTTATGGACTTGAAACTCACCCTATGGAAGGCTTTGATGAGAACCTTTTGAAAGAATTTTTAAACATAGACAAGGAAAAGATAGTTATTATGATTCTTGCCATAGGCTACAAAGACCCAACCAAAAAACTCCTTCCGAGAGCCTACAGGTTTAAGTTCGAGGAGTTTGGCAAGGTGGTATGACAGAGTCTTTAGTAGTGCTTTTGGCGTCCTTTCTTGCTGGTGCTACCAACGCCGTAGCAGGAGGAGGGACTTTTATTACTTTCCCTGCTCTTGTGTGGCTCGGAACAGATCCCATCTCAGCAAACATAACTAACACTGTATCCCTTTGGATGGGAAGTCTCTTCTCCGCTTTGGGTTTTAAGGATCATATAAGGATGGGAAAAGAACACTTAAAAACGCTGCTCATACCCTCCATTCTGGGGGGTTTTGCCGGTGCATATCTTCTTGTAAAAACACCCTCAAACACCTTCAGAATACTCATACCTTTTCTCATACTTTTCGCAACCATTTTACTAATGCTTAATGAAAAGATTACCTTATGGGCAAAGGCTTACTCAAAAGGCAATCCTTATCTTTTGGTGTTTTTGGTTCAGTTGCTCACATCTTTGTACGGTGGATACTTTGGTGCAGGTATAGGGATAATTATGCTTGCATCTTTAAGTATGGTAGGAATAAAGGACATACACATAGCCAATGGTTTGAAGAATATCTTAGGTATGGCTATAAATGGTATAGCGTCTGTCTACTTTCTTTTTAGCGGGCATGTGCTTTGGTCTTACATACCTTTGATGATGTTAGGGTTTGCCTTAGGAGGATATACAGGTGCAAGGCTGTCCTTGAAGTTTAACAGGAAAAAGGTAAAGCTCTTTGTAGTGTTTTGGGGGTTTTTACTTTGCTTTATCTTTTTTATAAACTTTTATCCCACATAGCCCATCTTTCTGGCAAGTTCTTTGAGCCTTTCTATTCTTTTCTCTGTTGACGGATGTGTAGAGAAGAGTTCCCATATACCTTCTCCAGATAGAGGGTTTTCTATGAAAAGATGAGCTGTGCCCTGATTGACTTCTGCAGGGATTTGATAAACATAGTTGTGTATTTTCTCAAGAGCTCTTGCAAGAGCTAAAGGATCTCCGCTTATCTTGGCACCAGTCTCATCTGCCAAATATTCCCTTGACCTTGATATGGCCATCTGTATGATCATGGCTATTATGGGTGTCAGAATGATAAGTAAAAGACTGCCTAACAATCCTGCCCATCCTCCTCTGTTTTCCTCATCCCTGCCTCCTCCAAAAAGTAGCATCCACTGGAACATGTTTACGAGGTAAGATATGGCACCCGCTATGGTTGCTGCCATGGTAGCCACCAGAACATCTCTATTCTTTATGTGACCTATTTCGTGCGCTAAAACACCTCTTAGTTCTTTTTCATCCAAAAGGTGCAATATGCCTGATGTGACCGCAACCGCGGCGTTTCCTGGACCCCTTCCCGTGGCAAAAGCATTAGGCTGTTCCATAGGAACAAGATAGATGCGGGGTTTAGGAATATTAGCCCTTTGTGCTAATTCCTCTACTATTCTGTGGAGCCACGGTGCCTCCTCGTAGCTTATTTCCTTAGCACCATACATAGACAGAACTATTTTGTCAGAAAACCAATAGGCTATAAAGTTCATAATACCTGCAAGGACAAGGGCTATAGTCATACCAGTTTTGCCACCTATTAGTTGTCCCACAAAAAGAAAGAGGCCCGTTAGAACACCCAAAAGTATAACTGTCCTTATCATATAACCCATGCTGTTCCTCCATGAGATATCATCTACGGGGTTATAAATAATTTATTCCCTTAACTCTTTTTTTTCCATTTCAACGGTTTATTCCTTCAAAAGTCCCCTTACCTTATCTTCCCAGCCGCTGTTAACAAGGGTAGGTTTCCTGAGCCTTCTCTTTCTATCTTTTGCTTTTCTAGTGTTGTAGTGAGAAGCACCTGCACGCCACCTTTTTATTTTGCCCTTTGCAGTTATTTTAAACCTTTTCTTTGCAGACCGATTACTTTTCATCTTCACCTTAGCCATGAGCTTGCCTCCTTATACGCATTATAGCACAAAATAAATCGGGGTGACGGGACTTGAACCCGTGACCTCTGGCCCCCCATGCCAGCGCGCTTCCACCTGCGCCACACCCCGTTGCTTAAACTAAATTTTACACTTTTTGACCAACATGTTCAACCTTACAGTTAGCTTTTTGCTTGCCTTAAACTGGACTGTTCGTGTAGCCTTTATGACCTTCATTTCACCGGTTTTTGGGTTTCTTCCTCTTCTATCTTTGGTTTGTCTAACTTTAAAAGTCCCAAACCCAGAAATCTTAACTTCCTCTCCTTCTTGGAGGGCTTCGCTTATAAGATTAAACACATAATTGAGCATACTGTAGAGAGTTTTTTTTGAAATACTACCCTCTTTCCAAATTTGGTCTACTATACTTTTTCTTGCCATTATAGTTTCATTTTCTTTTTAAGTATATCTCCTAAGGTAAAACCACCCTCGGATGTGGTAGTAATAACCTCCTCTTTTTTCTCCTCCTTATCTTCTTTAATTGTCAGCGTTATCCTTCCATCCTCGGGAGATATTTCAAGGATCTTGACTTCTACTTGTGAGCCTTCTTTTATCTCTGTACCTTTTGGTACTTCAGAAAGGGGCAGAAGACCATCTAAGCCTTCTGGAAACTCAAGAAATACACCAAAGGGATGAGTAGACTTTACCCTTAGGGCTACTTTTTGTCCTACTTGGTATCTTTGTTTTATAAGGTCCCAAGGATTAGGTGTTAATTGTTTTAGTCCAAGCTTTATAAACCTACCCTCTAGGGCAAGAACTGCAAACTCCTTTTCCTCACCAGCTTTGAGAAGTTCCTCCACCCTGCCGGGCCTTACCCAGGATAGATCGCTTCTGTGTATCACACCCTTTACTCCACCTCCTAAGTCCACTATAGCTTTTGCACCTTCTATTCGTTCTACAGTACCCTTTACTTTGCTACCTGCAGGATGTTTCTTGAAAAACTCCTCCCAAGGCTTTGGCAGGGCTCTCTTTATGCTAAGGATCAACCTTTTCTTTGCGGGTTCAAACTCCAATACCTTTGCCTTTACCTCCGAGCCCTTCTTGTAATTCACTTCACTGTCGTAAGCTATCTCTTCTTTAGGTACAAAACCTTCTACGCCTTCCTGCAGTTCTACAACCAATCCTCTTTCTGATATTTCTACTACTTTACCGGATACAGTATCTCCCCTGTTTATCTTATCCTTTATCTTTTCCCAAGGATTTTCCTTCATGTCCCTGAGACTTACAAATATGAACTCGCCGTCTTTGGGTATGCGCTTTACCTTGGCTCTTAGTTTTTCGTCTATTTCCGCATAGTTGTAGGGATTCTTATCTCTACCCCAAGATAGCTCTTCCTTTGGAAGGAACGCTCTTAAAACACCATGAACCAGTAGGGTTATGCCTTTTTCCGGGTCTATCTTTATCACTTTGCCTTCTACCACATCCCCAACTTTTAGTTTTCCTAAAAGTCTTTCCTTCTTGCGCTTTTCTTGTTGTATCAGGTAAGCTTTCTGAGATACCTTTAGTTTTATGCCTTCCTTTGTATTTTGAAACTCTATTATCTTTACCACCACCCTTGAGCCTTCCTTGAGCCTTCTACCAGCCTCGTTATAGGGCATCAAGGCACTAATACCATTTATATCCACCGTATAACCTTCTTGAGTCTTTTCTTTAACCTTTCCTGTTAGGAATCTTCCTTTTTCATATGCAGAGCGCAAAAAGTGTACATACTTTTCCTCTATGTACTTCTTGTAAGAGAGTATGGGTGAACCTCCCCTTGCTATTTTTATTACTACCGCCTTCACTTGGTCACCTTCCTTTACATTAGGCAGTTCTTCTCTTGGAATTATTCCTTCCACTTTGTAGCCTATGTCCACATATACATTTCTATCATCTACCTTTATAACTTTACAAGGTATTACTTCCCCCTTCCTTATCTCTTTTGCTTCTTCAAGACTTTTCTCAAGCAGTCTTTCAAATTCGCCCATGAGTTCCTCCAGAAGGTTATATTATAATACACCTATCAACCTTTTAAAGTCCCAAGGGGTTTTAGTCTTGCTACAAGCTTTGCTATTCCAAGAGCGTCTACAACTTTAACTACCTCTGTTACATCTTTGTACGCCTGAGGTATCTCTTCCATAATGGTACCCTTGCCCCTTGCAACTACCACAATACCGCTGAGCACTTTCTCTATGCCTTCTTTTCTTGCATATTCCTTAGCTTTTGTTCGGGACATGAGCCGACCAGCACCGTGGCACGCACTTCCAAAACTTATTTCCATACTCTTGGGCGTGCCTACAAGAAGAAAGGAGTATCTACCTATATCACCTGGTATAAGTACGGGCTGACCCACATCTCTGTAAGCTGGTGGTACATCTGGATTGTAAGGAGGGAAGGCTCTTGTTGCACCTTTTCTGTGTACTAAGAGTTCTTTTTCTTCACCGTCAACTTTATACCTTTCCACCTTTCCTATGTTATGGGCAAGGTCATACACTACTCTGTAGCCCAGTTCTTCCCACGATACGCCAAGGAATCTTCTGATGGTATCCGCAGTGATAAAACCCAGTATCTGCCTGTTGGCAAAGGCATAATTGGCTGCTGAATTCATGGCTTTAAAATAGCTCTGTCCTTCTTCTGACTTAAAGGGCATGCACGCAAGCTGCATGTCTGGTATGTGTATTTTATACTTATCAAGGGCATCCTTTGCAACTTTTAGGTAATCTACGCATACCTGGTGTCCAAATCCCCTTGAACCAGAATGCACCATGATTACAACCTGTCCCACGCTGATGCAGAGCTTTTGTGCAGTATGCTCGTCGTATATCTCATCAACCGCCTGTATTTCAACGAAATGATTTCCTGAACCCACCGTTCCTAACTCTTGAGCACCTCTCTCATAAGCGAAGTTTGATACTTTATCCGGATCCGCATCAGGAAGTGTTCCCGAACTTTCTATGTGCGTAAGGTCCTCCTCAAACCCAAAACCGTGTTCCACTGCCCACCTTGCACCTTTTATAGCAACTTCTTTAAGTTGTTCTTTTGATAGTTTTAACCTTCCTCTTGAACCTACACCCGCAGGCACCTTGTTCAATATCTCTTGCATTAGCTCTTGCCTTATGGGAAGTATTCTTTCTTCTGAAAGGTTTATGGCTACGAGCCTAACTCCGCAGTTTATATCGTATCCTATGGACCCGGGGCTTATAATGCCTGTTTGTGTATCTACCGCCATAACCCCTCCTACTGGAAAACCATAACCCACATGAACATCCGGCATCACATATATAGCTTTCTCAACACCTGGAAGTGTCCCAGCGTTAGCCGCCTGCCTTATGGCATCCTCTTCAAGGTGTTCAAAAAGCCTGTCGCTTATATAGAAGTAAACAGGTACCCTTTGACCTACTACAGTGTTTTCTTTCAGCATATAAACATAATCAGAAATACGAAAAAGCGCCTCTTTTAAACCCATAACTTAAAAATTATAGCTTCATAAAAGTAAATAAAGAATATTTTGGCGTGCCCTGGGGGACTTGAACCCCCGACCTTGGGCTTCGGAGACCCACGCTCTGTCCATCTGAGCTAAGGGCACTACAAAAGGTTTTCTTTATAGTAATCTACTATGACCCTTCGTATGCTCTCAAGAAGCTCCTTTGATTTTATATCTATTATGGCATAGCTTTTTCCATCTTTTTGTATTTCAGGAAGTTGTATGAAGTATCCTCCGTACTTGCTCTCAAAAAGCTTTATGTTTCTGAGCACCAGGATACCATCTAATTCCACATCTGCATAACCTAAAAGCCTGGGCTTTCTTAAGGATGTCTCAAAGGGATAAAACTTTACCAGTTGCACATTCATACCTTTTCTTTCTGTAACTTGGCATACCTATCAAGAGCCAAGCGCTTTTTCACACCGCTGACTCTATCTATAAAGGTTATACCGTTCAGGTGATCCATTTCGTGTTGAAACACTATAGCTGGAAACCCTTCAAACTCGTATATCTTTTCCTCACCTGTAAGATCAAGAGCCTTTACCCTAACCTTACTGTACCTGCTTACTTCTACCACTAATCCCGGAAAAGATAAACAACCTTCTTTGTATTTGATCTGCCCCTCCGTAAATAGTATCTCTGGGTTTATAAGCACCGCTTTTATGGGTGGACTCCCCTCCTTTTTTGATGTGTCTATAACCATCACGCTCAGCTCTACACCTATCTGGTTCGCAGCAAGCCCCACACCTTCCGCATGGTACATGGTCTCAAACATATCTTTTATAAGCTCGTGCAGTTCTCTATCTATAACATCCACCCTCTTGGTGGGTGTTTTCAAGGCTGGATGTGGAAACTTCAGTATCTCTCTTGTCATAGAATAAAATAAATATGCCTTTTATTTTACCTTTCAAGCTTTATAGTGCTAAAATAGATCACATGCTCATCCTCAGCTTGATAGTTTTACTTTTAGGAACCGTGTTTTCTGAAGACCTGTACTCTGAGTTTGTTAAAGAGCAAGTAAAGGGAATACCACTGAAAAAAGCTGTTATTGTAGGAAAGGGAGACAATAAGCTTATTACCTTTATAAATCCAGACTGTCCCCACTGTAGGCAAGAGTGGAAAGAACTAAGACCTTATCTTCACAAGTTGAAAGTTTATGTATTTTTGCTACCTTTTAAAAGGTTTCCCGAGAGCTATCCTAAAGCTTTTTACATAGCATGCAGTAAAAACAGGCTAAAAGCCCTTGATGATGTCCTTTCTGGTAAGTTTGACGGCGAACCTCCCAAGGTAAAAGAGTGCCCTCTGGTTTACGAACACATAAAGATAGCCCAAAAGCTTGGTGTCCAGTCAACTCCATATAACATAGTCCTGAGAAACTACAAGGTGATAGAAGGATATAACCCCCATCTTCTTAAAGAATTGGGTTTTTAACCCAACTCCGCAAGAAGTCTCCATCTTCTGTAAGGTGGAGATGAATTGCGAAAGACTGAAGCTGTTCTAAAAATAATGCCTTAGGGGTGGGCGAGAGATAATCTTAGATAAGGAAGACCACAGAAATACGAATCCGCCTTGATCATCACCCTGTGTTTCAAATACTTAAAGAGCATCTTAGAAGCATGTGCCAAGCTTCTCCTTTTCTTTATTTTTGTTATTGCTAAAAGAACTTGCAGATTTTTAGAACAGCCTCCACACTACCAAACAACTGCTCTATGCTGTATCTCTCCTTCCCATACTCTTTCCAGTATCTCTTGGCAAGCTGCCTTGAAGGATTTCTGATTCTCATCCGCACGGTTTCCTTTACCTTTATTGCAGACTTTAAACCCTTATTCAGTATCTTCTGAATTATATCCACCGCATCGTATCCCCTGTCTGCTACAAAAGCCTTGTCTCTCTCAAGTTCTATCCTATCCAAAACCTTCCTTTCTCTTACCTTTGGAGGTTTTGGCGATAACTACCTCAAGTCTGACACGAGCCTGAACAGTTTTTATTTCTGTTCCCCTATACCATTTGAGTTTGTATTTATCAGCAAAAGCAAATTATGAATTCCATCTTGAAAACCCCCCCTCTTTAGATGGCATCAACTTTGCCATTCATCAAACAGATAGGCAAAAAAATTCAACAACATGCAGTATAAAAAGTGTCTCGTATCGAGAAGCTACATGCCCATTCCCTATGCCAAAGCTCAAATTGCTCTTGAACCTACAAGAGAAACTCAAAACATCTCTATCCTCGCAAACACTCCTGATCCCCTCCCCTTCCGCCCACTTCATCTAATTATCGGATACATATATTTTGCACCTGAAAATCTACAAGCTTGTTATCTCTTGTTATGAGAACCTCTCCGTTGCAAGGGAGCTGTGGATTAGGAATCCTACAATCAATTCTGTATCCTCTGTAAAGACTTGTCATTCTGCGATAAGATCTACAGTTCTTATAAAACTGCAATTTGGTCTCCCAATCTATACTATCCACAGTTAGAGCTCTGTAATCATTGGAACTGCCAATAGATTGAACACCATCTTGACATACTTTGAAGTTGTCTATCTGTGTGTACCCTGGACCTCTTGTGATTAGTGCTACTAAATCACATCCTCCGTCAGGATACATATAGATAGTCTCATACCGCATTTGCCCTATTACCTGCATAGAGGGTGCTTTGGAGCTTGCGGTCATCTTTATCATAGAAATAATAGCATCTTCCGAAACAGGTTTAGCTTGCGCTTTTTTGATTTTTTCTTGAGCTTTTTCTAAAAGGTCTTGATCTATACCCTGTCTAAAGTAGAAAATATAAGGAACAGCAGTGATATTTGGTTTTCTACGCTGTTTATCTACCTCTACATAGACCATAAACTTTTCAGGACCATCGCAGTAAAAGGTATGTCCGTCAAACTCTTTAAGCCACCCATCCACAGAATAGGCAGTGGTTAATAATTTTGTTATTAACTCCTTGAGATCCTGTCCATCCGCTCTTTTGAAAGTCCCACCCTTTTGGTAGCAATAGTTTGCGGATTTTCTAAGATAGGATGTATCAAAGGGACCACATTCTCCTGTACTGTCTTTGGTTTTGTATGACCCATCAGGCAAGATGTCAAACTTTGCTTTTAGCGTTTGAAGATACTCAAACAAAGAATTGGATGATTTTATTTTGTCTCTGTCTTCTATTTCAAAGGATGTTATCTTTGGTTCAGGAATGCGTCTAACTCTATGTACATAACAGCCATAGTTGGTATAAAACCACTTTCCTATCCATCTACCTGTTTCAGAGAAAAATATTTCTTTGCCGTCTTTCTCACACAGAGTAGGAAGGGCATATCCATCCACCCAAGCAGATTTTAGAAAGCCTAAAAATCCTGACCTTTCCTCAGCAGGGATTTTCTCCTCAATCACATAATTGCCACCAAATCCTTCTACCTTTTTAACTTTAACAAGATATGCTTTTCCTCCTAAAGCTTGGCAAATTTCTTTTGCGTGATAAATTGAAAAATCCCCAGAATAGTTTTTTACAAGGAGGGTTTCCGTTTCCGAAGGACTAACAAATAAAAATTGATGCCTTGAGCCTGAATAAAATAGCTCTCTGAGTGAGCGATATTGTTTGTCATTTTCCTGCCCAAAACTTGGAAGGGCTAAGGCTAAGCTAAGTACCGCTAATAAGGACTTTTTCATCTCCGACCTCCTTTATCTTTCGTTGCAAGAAAGGGTCCAAAGACCCCAAAGAGAAAGCCCTCCCTTGTTAGGAAGGCTCATACTTTTGTTTCTTCTCCTAACTGCTACCATACACTATATATAACTCACCTTTTCAGCATTTTCTGACCATCTATAAACTGAAGATATCCTTTGGAAGCAGTAGTACATTGTGTTGTATCCATCCCCTTTTGGAGGCTTTGGGCTAAAGAGGGGCTCTTTATTAACCGTCAGCAGTCTTGCCCTACTTCAAAAACTTCTCCCAGTATTTGTCTATCTCTTCGTCCGTCCAGCCGGTAGTTTCTTTCAGCCCCTCTTTGAGAACATCCAAATAGAGCTGAGAGGGCGTGCTTTTCTCATTATACCAGCATCCAGTAAAGGTAAGTATCTTCAAGCCGTCCTTTTCCCCCAGTGTGATTATTTCATCATACCACCCTCTTCCTTCTTGTTTTTGCAAATCTTCAAGCTGACCTTCCTTTATTTTCCACAGTCTGACCACTGCATGATACTCCGGGTTAGTTTCCTTTTCACAGGATAAAAAGGCTACTCCCTGATAATTCCACCTTTTAGAACCCTTTGCGAAGTAGACTCTATAGGGAACCCACATCCATCCAAGAGATTCGGGTTCTGTTTTGTCTCTACAGCCTTCGTAATCTATCCCCATGAAAATCCCACCTTTTATATAAACTAAGAACCTTTCCTTAAGTAGATTAGAACCGTATGCAGCGTAGATAACATAGGACATATCTACCCTCCGTTTATTGATATTTTAACCTAATTTGTTGGAGTAGTTAGATGAGGATAGTTGCCTAGACTTGAGTTAAGAGCCTTCAAGGATTAGAATTAAAATTCATGGACAGAGATCATCTCCTAAGGCTTTGGAAAAATAGTCTAGAAAGAACAAAAAGTCCAAGAACCGTTATTACATACATAAGGAGTTTTCAGTCCTTTGCAAAACACATACAAAGCCAAGACTTTACCCAGGTAGACCCAAAAAGTATATACAGTTATGTAGACGCTTCCTTGCTTAACACTTCTTCCATACTTACTCACTTATCTGCCATAAAGCACTTTTATAAGTTTGCCTTTAGAAGAGGATACATAGACAAGGAGAGATACTCACAGATAGAAACGGTTATAGACGAAGTGAGAGAAGAGATAGGAAGGAATATAGCAGATAGGTATCCAAAAGCCTTGTCAAAGGAAGAAACCAAAAGGATTCTATCGGAGGTACGCGGAACCAAGTACGAGAAAGTATATATGCTCCTTCTTCACAGTGGTGTGAGGCTTTCTGAATATCTTGGCCTTAGGAAAAGCAGTTTCTATCAAGATAAAAGCGGTCTTTTATGGATAAGGCTTTCTGCAGATATTACCAAGGGTAGAAAGGAAAGGCTCGTCCCTGTCTTAGGAAGTACAAAAGAAGATACATACAAAGCCACACGTAAACTGCTTGAATGGATAGAGTCTTATGAAGAAAACTTTAATGTCAAAAGGGGCTCTCTTCAAGTATATACTAATCGATTATCTCACAGATTGGGCATCCCTTTTTCTGTGCATAGCTTTAGGCATACTTACATAACAAATTTAGTAAATAGTGGTTTTCCTGCGGAAGTGGTAAAAGAGTTTGCTGGACACTCTCACATAAGAACTACCATAGACATATACTACAAGTTTAGTCAAGAAAGGGCAAGACAGTTAGTAGAAAGCTTTTTAAAATGAAATTTTTCATGCTTACCATCTTCCCTCAAATAATAGAATGCTACGCTCAGTATGGCACAGTCAAACAAGCTATAAAGAAGTCCCTTGTGGATCTGAGAGTGATAGATATAAGGCGGTATGCAGACAAGGGAAAGGTAGACGACGCTGCTTACGGTGGTCTTCCGGGTATGGTGATAAAGCCAGAACCCGTGTTTAGTGCCTATAAGGAGGTGGTCCAAAAATACGGCAAGCCTTATACCATAATACCCCAACCTTGGGGTAAAAGACTTATCCAAAAGGATTTTGAGAGGCTATCCAAAAAAGATAGTATAGCGGTAATATGCGGTAGGTACGAAGGTTTGGATGAACGTATCAGCACTCTTGCGGACGAAGAGCTTTCCTTGGGAGATTTTGTGCTTTCCGGGGGAGAAGTATTTGCTCTCGCACTGCTTGAAGGTATTGTAAGACTACTACCGGGCGTGCTTACAGAACCAGAAAGTCTTTTGTCTGATTCTTTCAGAAGGTGGATGGGGTACCCTGTTTACACAAGACCCCCCGAGTACGAAGGTATGAAGGTTCCGGAAGTTTTGCTATCTGGAAATCACAAACTTATAGAAATGTGGAAACTCTGGCATGCCATAGAAAGGACTTTAAAGTACAGACCAGACCTTATACCACAAGATCTTACACCTACAGAAAAACACATCTTGGAGAGCATAAAAAAAGGCATGAGCTTTGAGGAGTGGATAACTAAGCACTGATCTGCTTTCTTGCAAGCTTTTTCAAATACTCTTCAAGAGCTAACTTCTCTTCTTCTTTGTAGGTATCTTCTTTTTTAATTATTTCTTCCCAGTCTATACTGTTAGCATCAAACCATGGACCATCTGTACACGCTAAGAAATACCTGTCTCCGACTTTTAACCTACATGTAAGACAAAGTCCTACAGAGCATAGCATATACACTTTAGGCATCGCTATGTGTTTTACAGAAGGATACATCTCTGACAATTTTTTTGAAAGCAAGTTATCACCAACGGAAACGACGAGATCAGCTGGCTTATGAGCTTTCAGCTCATTTTCTAAAATAATCTCGTCAAATCCTTCTTTTTGCAAAAGATCGTTAAAAGCGAACTCAAAATAGACAAATTTTATATGATTTCCCAGTTTTTTTAAAACTCTTCCCACATTTATTGCACCTACAATACCCCAGTTTTTTGAATATAAAACTACCTTTCCATAGTAATAAGCGGGAAAAGGTTTTCCCAAAGGACCACCTATATAATAAAACTCTTCTCCTTCTTCTTTGATCTCAAGAGTACTTCTTCCTACCACTTCCAATATACAAGAAAATCCGTCTTGAAAAGTTTCTAAAACAAACACAGGTATTCTTTCCGAATCCTCCTTAAGCTGCAACATGACAAATTGCCCAACTTTTGCGTTTGATATGTGAGGAGCATAAATCCTTAGGAACAAAAATCTTTCACCTAAAAACTCCTTAGAAAGAATCTTGAACATACAGAGTTATTATCTTACATTCTCTATTATTAATCAAGCAGTTTTAAGACCTTATCTTTTTATGCTTGTGTTTTCTTTAGCTCTCCACCTGAGATACTCTTCTATAAAACTGTCTATATCTCCATCCATCACCGCTTCTACATTCCCCACTTCTAAGCCAGTTCTCAAGTCTTTTACCATCTGGTATGGTTGGAATACATAAGACCTTATTTGATAACCCCAACCTATGTCCGTTTTTTCGCCTTCCAAAGATTTTTTCTTTTCCTCAAGCTTTTGGAGTTCAAGCTGGTAAAGTTTAGCCTTTAGGAGTTCAAGAGCCTTCAGTCTGTTTTGAAACTGGGATCTTTCCTGCTGACAGGAGACCACTATGCCCGTGGGTATGTGTCTTATCCTTACTGCGGTATCCGTTTTGTTTACATACTGACCACCTGCACCACTTGCTCTAAAGGTTTCCATCTCTATATCTTCCTCCCTTATCTCTATGTTTATGCTTTCGTCTATTTGTGGTACTACTGACACGGATGCGAAAGATGTATGCCTTCTTGCATTGGCATCGAAAGGAGATATCCTAACGAGCCTATGAACACCGCTCTCTCCTTTGAGATATCCGTAAGCGTAAGGTCCTTTTATCAGAAGGGTTGCGCTTTTTATACCCGCAATGTCGTCAGGGTTTATGTCTATAACTTCCACCTCATAACCGTGTCTTTCTGCCCATCTTCTGTACATTCTTAAAAGCATACTTGCCCAATCGCACGCTTCCGTGCCACCAGCTCCCGCTTGTACCGTCAGGTATGCGTTTTTCCTGTCCATCTCTTCAGAAAGGAAAGTCTTTATCTCAAGCTCTCTGATAGGTTTTTCTACAGACTGGATCTCTTCGGCTATCATGGAAAGAGTTTCTAAATCATCTTCTTTTATCTCTTTTAAAAGCTCTTCGGCACCTTCTAAGGAGCTTCTTATCCTTTCAAACTCCTTTATGGTCTCTTCAAGCCATTTTCTTCTTTGAGTAAGCTCCTTCGCTTTTTCTTGATCCTCCCAAAAGCTTGGCATGGACATACTAATGTCTATCTTTTTTAGTTCATCTTTCATTGAGTTTATATCCATAGCTTGCTGTACATCAAAGAATCTCTCTTTTAACTCCTCAATCCTGTTTTTTACTTCTGCAA
This sequence comes from Hydrogenobacter sp., assembly GCA_028276405.1. Lineage (GTDB taxonomy): Bacteria > Aquificota > Aquificia > Aquificales > Aquificaceae > Hydrogenobacter. Next base: position 1,006 of record JAPYWJ010000004.1, on the reverse strand, counting down.
GCATAATATATAAATATAATACTTATAATACGCTGGGTGAGAAATTCAGAAAAGCTGGAAAAATCCTCTGAAAATAGCCCTTAGTGGGCAGAGGTTTATAATACCCTCAAATCCCACTAAGGAGGTAGAACAATGAATCACCTTAATAGTTTATACCAACAAGTCCTTTTGTCCATCTCCATAGGGAGACTGTTCTAAAAATAATGCCTTAGGTGTGGCGAGAATAAACTTAGATTTTGTGCGGAAAAGTAAGTTGCCCCTAAAAAAGCTTTACACTTTGGTAAGGAAACCCTTGAAAAAGCAAAAGATCGGTTCAAGCTTTAAATTGCTGAGGGAGGACTTATCAAGAAAAGCATCCATTGCCTGTGCTATTCTTTGGAACTTCTGGGTGCTTGCGACTTACTTATTTTTGTTATTTCTGTCTGGTATCTTGCACTATAGCTACGCTAAGGGGTCTGGTAGATTTTTAGAACAGCCTTTTTAAAGTACTTGACAAAGCCAAAAAATGGATGTATAATTAAAATTCTGTAGTGATAGTTGAGGGGTGTAGAAAGCCCCTTGTCATCTTGGCAACTGAATAAGGAGGAAGGACCCTACAGCTTGGGGTTTTCTTGAAGAGTTTGATCCTGGCTCAGCGCGAACGCTGGCGGCGTGCCTAACACATGCAAGTCGTGCGGAGGGGTGATGAGCCCCTCAGCGGCAAACGGGTGAGTAACACGTGAGTAACCTGCCCTTGGGAAGGGGATAACCCTCCGAAAGGAGGGCTAATACCCTATATTGCCGGGGATCACTAAGGTTTCCCGGTGAAAGGTGGCCTCTGCTCTGCATGCTACCGCCCAAGGAGGGGCTCGCGGCCCATCAGGTAGTTGGTGGGGTAATGGCCTACCAAGCCTATGACGGGTAGCCGGCCTGAGAGGGTGGCCGGCCACAGTGGGACTGAGACACGGCCCACACCCCTACGGGGGGCAGCAGTGGGGAATCGTGGGCAATGGGCGAAAGCCTGACC
>JAPYWJ010000027.1 GCA_028276405.1 Hydrogenobacter sp. | reverse complement strand
ATCTCTTTGCAATTCATTTCACCTTACAGAATGTGGAGACTTCTTATGTTTTTCTGCTATAATGCTATGGTGGTATGTACTTTCAAGATATAGTGATGAATCTTCATAGGTTTTGGGCTCAAAAGGGGTGTGCGGTGTGGCAACCTTACGATATAGAAACCGGTGCTGGGACTATGAACCCAGCTACATTTTTGAAGGTTTTAGGTCCCGGAAAGTGGAATGTTGCTTATGTGGAACCTTCAAGAAGGCCAAAGGATGGTAGGTATGGAGAGAACCCCAACAGACTTCAGCACTACTTTCAGTTTCAAGTTGTCCTAAAGCCTTCTCCTGATGACCCACAGGAGTTATACTTAGAGAGCCTAAAAGCCTTGGGCATAGATCCGTCAGAGCACGACATAAGGTTTGTAGAAGATGACTGGGAATCTCCTACCTTGGGAGCTTGGGGACTTGGTTGGGAAGTATGGCTTGACGGTATGGAAATTACCCAGTTTACTTACTTTCAACAGGCGGGTGGACTTGACCTTGATGAGATATCTGTGGAGATCACTTATGGACTTGAGAGGATAGCTATGTACCTGCAGGATGTGGAAAGTGTTTTTGAAATAAAGTGGAATCAGTGGCTCACTTACGGTGATGTTTTTAAAAAAGCTGAGTACGAGTGGAGTCTTTACAACTTTGAAAAGTCAGAGCCTGAAGTGCTTTTTAAGCTCTATGACATTTACGAAAACGAGGTCAAGAGGCTTTTATCAGAAGAGCTGGTACTTCCCGCTTATGATTATCTCCTAAAATGCTCCCATACCTTTAACCTGCTTGATGCAAGAGGAGTTATCTCCGTTCAAGAAAGGGCAAGGTACATAAGAAGGATGAACAACCTTGCAAGAGAGGTAGCAAAGCTCTATCTTGAAAAATATGACGGAAAAGGAAAAGTTTGAAAAACTCCTGCAGAAGGCACAGCTTGTAAACAGGGATGTGCAACTCAACTTTGTGATCCTTGACCTAAATCCCAAGTGGATGAGGTGCAGAAGGACCAACAGGTTAGTTTTTCAGTTCCACAAACTGGGGCAAGAGGAAGGTAAAACCATGTGCGGATCTCTTTTGGAAAAGTACCAGATATTACCTGAAAGACAAGAGAACTTAGTGATAACTCAAATAAATATGATGTTAGGAGGTTTAGGACTTTTGGTTTTCTTTGACCTCTGCCCTAAGTGTTTTGGGAATGTAAACAGGTGTAATCCCATAGAGGGGGCGTGAAAGCCCCCATAAGGATCATTTTACAGAAAGGACCCACTGGGCGAGCTGTTTGGCCTCTGCATCTGTTACATTTTGAGGAGGCATAGGGACAGAACCCCAAACACCAGAACCACCTTTCTTGATCTTACCCGCTAAGTAATCCACAGCGTCAGACTTTCCAGCATACTTCTTAGCTACATCAGCAAAGGCAGGTCCCACCTTCTTTGCCTTGAGGTCGTGGCAAGCAAAACAGCCCTTTTGTTGGGCGAGCTGTTGGTTGGCAAAAGATAGACCCACAAACCCTACCACTGCTACCAGCAGAAGCTTCTTCATACTACACCTCCTATTAAAGTGTTTGCAATATTATAATACACTCGCTTCTATGAAATGAAGATGAAAGACCTCTTTCTGAGTAGCGCAACAACAGGGATCAAAAGCCATGCAAACAAACTAACAGGTGAACCAGAACTTGTCATAGAGCATCCACCACCAGAGCCTCCTGAAGTAGTACTTACCGCACTCCCTCCTCCTGAACTCCCTGCGCTTGATGGGGTTTCCTTCCACACAGCCTTGCCATATCCGTAAGCGACATTAGGAGTATTGCCTTCCGTGTCATAAAGAGCATTACCCGTAAGCCAATTTTTCACCTCGGTGGGGTCCGCCAAAGGATGGTCCTGCAAATATAAAGCTATCAAAGATGCCACTACCGGTGCAGAGAAAGATGTTCCTGCTTTAGGAACATAGTATGATCCGCTACTAGTTGGTCCGCAGAAGTTAGGGTCTGAAGTGTTAGAAAAGTTAGCGTTTGCAGTACAATGAAAGAAGCCATCTGCTACTACATCTGGCTTTATCCTACCGTCTCTTGTGGGTCCTCTTGAAGAGAAGAAAGCTATACGGCCGTAGTTATCAAAAAATCTGTCTATTATGTAGTTGGCTCCTATGGCTCCCACCGTTATAGCGCTTTTTGCGGTGCCTGGTGAAGCAACAGTGTAAGCAAAGCCACCAAAACCGTCATCTACCTGACCGTTGGTAAACTCGCCGTCTCCTTCAAGCCACATGTCTACAATACCGCTTGAAGTTAGCCTGGTGAGCCTGAGAATAAGGTTTGTTGGGTTTGTGCATGATACTTCAATGTCCATCTTACCATCACCGTTAAGAGGTGAGGAAAGAGTGGTGTTGTCTATATTAGCAAAGCAGAGAGTATTACCTACCTGTGCGCTAGCGGTATTACCCGGCTCTGCGCTTACACAACTTGTACCTGTCTGATTGCAAACTTGAACCCTGTAAGAAGAACCCCTTGTGTACCAAGCTTCTATCTGCACGCTTGATACGTTTATACCCACATCACCGCTGGGAGAAGTAATTCTTGCATGTATTCTACTGCTTCCTTCATTCCCAGCAGAGACTACTACCACAAAGCCGGGTCCAGAAACTTGGTCTATGTATCTATCTAAAAGTCCAGTCCCATCGTGAGGGTCAAGATGTCCTCCTAATGACAGGTTGACCACTGCAGGCATTTTAAGACTTTGAGCTTTAGATTTTATGTAATCAAGCCCCATCATTATATCTGTATCCAGCAGATTAGTTTTGTATATTATGAATTTGGCATCCTTTGCTGGACTGTTATATCTCGTAAGACTCCAATAGCCACCTACCACACCAGCTGTAGCGGTGCCGTGTCCTTCACTGTCGTAGTTGCAAACATTGTTATTTATCATACTGTTTATCTGTGAAGCGTTGAGCTCTATGCCCGTGTATTCTTTGTAAAAAAGCACTCTTGTGGTACCGTCAGGATTTCTAAAAGCAGGATGGCAGAAGTTTATGCCTGAGTCTATTATACCTATCAAAACGCCATTAGCGGTTTTTCCGCTAGAGCTTGCGCCTGTACCCAAAAGGTACTTTCTATCCCCTCCTTTTATATCTTCGGACTTTATGCTTTCACCTACCAACACCAGTCTGTAAGCACCCGCTGAGCTAATGTTTAAAATAGTTGAAGATGGACACTGAAGGAAAAGCCCACTTTGGCTACATCCGTTCCCGCTTAGGCTTCCACCGAATATATAACCAAAGAAAGGCTTGTTGTAGCTTACCATTACAGATTGATTCCCACTTCCCCAAACCACATAAGATGAATTGCTGCTAACATCGTCAAGAAGTCTGAGTTTTTTAGGTGCTTCTACATAAAGGACATCTTTTTGCTCCTGAAGGTTCTTAAGGTCTGAGCGCGAAAGGTCTACTACTCGCACCTTCCCGTCTTTTGTAAGTACCTTCACTTGCATGCCGTAAGCAAAGGCTAAAAGAACATAAAAAAGCACAAGAAACATCCTCATGTTTTCCCTCCTTTTACCCAAGATATAGGTCCAAAGTAAACCTCCATAGCGGACTGCCCTATAGCTTCCGACAATGAAGGGTGAGAGTATATGCTCTTAGAAAGAAAGTCTACCTTTAGTCCTGCTCTTATGACATGGACTACTTGATGTATAAGCTCTCCCGCGTGAGGTCCCAATATGTGGCAACCCAGTATATCTCCAGTAGTTTCTTCCACTACTAATCTGACAAACCCTTCGTTTTCTCCATCATCCATTGCCTTAGGGTTTGGAATAAAGGAAACTACACCTACCTTTGCGGAGTAGCCCATTTCTTCCGCCTGATCTTCTGTAAGTCCTACGGAAGCAACTTCATAAGCAGAGTATATGATCTTAGGAATTAAAAGGTCATCTCTCTTTATGTCTCTATCGCCAAGCATGTGGCTTATTGCAACCCTACCTTCGTACATGGCTTTGTGAGCCAACATAAGGGGAGATGTTATGTCTCCGCAAGCGTATATGTTTTCCACGGAAGTCTGACAGTAATCGTTTACCAACACAAACCCCCTCTCATCTTTCTTAACACCCACCTCTTCAAGTCCTATACCTTCCGTATTGGGCTTTCTACCTACACCCAATAGAATTATATCCACATCTACCTGAGACCCATCTGAGAGACTTACCTCTAGCTTTCCTTCTTTCCTTTGCAAACTTTCAACAGATGTTCTTAACCTAACATCTACCCCTAACTTTTTCAGCTTTCTTGCAAGATATCTTGAGGACTCCTCTGGTATGTAATCTGACGGAAGAAGCCTGTCTTTTATCTCCACAAGCACCACCTGAGATCCGTACATCCTGAACATGTAAGCGAACTCAACACCTACTGCTCCGCCTCCTACGATGAGCAGTCTTTTGGGAAAGTCTTCTATATCCCATATTTGGTCTGTATCGTATATGTATTTATGATCAGGAACGAGCTGTCCTATCTTTGTAGTGGAAGAACCAGTTGCAAGTAAGATAAAGTCCGTATTTATCCTTTTATCCTCACCCTCTACATAAACAGTTTTTCTGTCTTTGAGCACGCCTCTGCCGTAAAAGATGGGTATGCCTACCTGTTGTGCAAATTTTTTAAACCCTTCCCTTATGGTTGTTATGATGCTCTCTCTACCCATTTTTAGCTTTTTCATGTCCCTTTCAAAAGCTTGCGCAACTATGCCATAACTGTGCAAATTTTGAAATTTCTCCAAAAGATAGGCTCCATGCCTCATGTGTTTAGAAGGTATACACCCTTTGTTGAGACAGTTTCCTCCCACGCTGTAGGGCGATAGCTCCACCAAAGCTACCTTCATACCCCTTCTGTGGGCATAAAGAGCTGCCTCGTATCCGCCACTACCTGCTCCTAATATAACAAGGTCAAACTTCATCTTTTTTCCTCCGCTCTTTATAAACTTCCTTTCTACACTCTTTTATGACCTTCCTGTACTTGTAATAAACAGAGGGTATCTTTATAGGAAGTTTGTAATATCTTTCTAACAAAAGCATTATGTCTTCCGTAGTCATATATTTGTGATTTCTTATCAGGGACTTTATGTACTTAATTATCCGTGAGTCTTTCATGGGATCGCTCGTGTTATATTATAATCTTATGAAGTGGGATAGAGAACTAGACATAAAGGGTGATGTTTGTCCCTTCACTTTTGTTAAAAGCAAGCTGGTGCTTGAACAGATGCAAGTGGGACAGGTCCTCAGGGTTATAGTAGATTACGAGCCTTCTGCTCAAAATGTCCCAAAGAGTATGAAAGAGGAAGGTCAGGAGGTGCTTGCTGTTAACCAAATAGGAGAAAGGGAATGGGAGATAATAGTGAGAAAGTTAAGATGAGGTTTTTGTTTGTTGTAACAAGCAACCCTTTTGCTAAAGACTTTGGCACGCTCCTTAACCTTGTTAAGGTCCTATCAAAAAGAGGTGAGGTAGCGGTGTTCTTTTCTGGCAACGGTGTGTATTACCTTACCAGACCAGAAAGTAAAATTTTAAAGGATTTGGGTGCAACACTTCTTTACTGCGCCCACTCGGCACATCAAAGGGGTGTAGCATCTCTTGCGGACTTTTTTGAAAGTAGTTCCACCTACAACCTTTCAAAAATACTGCCTGAGTATGATAAAGTTATAGTGTTTAACTGAAGATGAGAAAAGTAGTTTTTTTGCTAAAAGGGGACCCTTTCTCTTGGAAAGCACACGAAGCTCTGCGGGTAGGTCTGGCTATAGGTATAAACAGTGAGGTTAACTTTATCTTTATAAAAGATGGCGTTTACTCCTTGACTCGCTGGTATCCAGAAAAGCTTGAAATACAAGGTTTTGAAAAACTGCTTGAAAACATGGATTATGTTAATGTAAAGCTCTTCGTAGAAGATACTTCGGCGGAAGAGAGAGGGCTAAAAGGGTCGGACTTTGTTAAGGAAGTGAACTTCATAAGCTCTGAAGAGATCAAGGAGCTTATAAAGAACGCGGAGGCTGTTTTCGTATGGTGAATACACTGTGGCTTGTAAGGAAGTTAGGAGATTTTTCTTCTGACCTTGTTGACGAAGAGAGGGACATGGTGATCCTCATACAAGACGGAGTGCTGAGGATCCCCACCAAAAAAGGGTGGTTTGTCTGCAGGGAAGATGCCCAAGCAAGAGGTATAAAGGTTTCAGAACACATAGCTAAGAGCTACGAAGACATAGCGCAGCTTATAGTAGAGGCAAAAAAGGTAGTGGTGTGGTAATATGAGGTGGCAGATAACTAAGGTCTTTAACTTTGAAGCAGGACACAGGGTTTGGAAACAGAACCTTACCTACGGAAGGGGTGCGCAGTTCACTCAAAAAGAAGGAGTGCCACAGAATAAGTGTGTAAACCTTCACGGACATAGCTATACCCTTGAAGTAGTTTTAGGGTCGGACACCCTAAGCGAGCAAGATATGGTGATGGATTTTTACCATGTGAAGAACGCACTGAAGGACCTTATAGACACCATAGACCACAGTTTTATCATAGATACAAATGATCCCATGTACCCTGAGCTAAAAAAGGTAGCCCTAAACTATGGTGCTATGAAGATCTTTGAAGTTAACTTCTGCCCTACTGCAGAGGCCTTAGCCAAATACTTTTACGATTTTCTGAAAAAGAAACTGCAAGAGGCAGGACTGCTTGGAGAGGTAAGGATTGTTAAGGTTGTCCTTTGGGAAACGAAAACATCAAAGGCAGAATACACGCCAGAATGAATTTAAAGGTTGCTCTAAGCAATGGAAGAATCCTTAGACTTTCACTTTCTTTTCCTTACGAAGGTGATCCCGTAGGCTACAGACTGCAGATACCTTCCTTGGGTCGTACAGGCATAGTAGTTGGTTTAAGCACAAGCGCTCAGCAATCTGCAGCTTGCACCTTTCCCGATAAAAGGCCCCTTGTTTTTTATGATGTGATAGAAACTGTAAAAGAAATATCCTCAATTTACGGTGTAAACCCGTGGTCTTTTCTTTTTAACCTACTTCCCAAGCAGTTTATTTGGAAACAAGAAAATTACGCAGTACATACAGGTAGGTCTACGGTGGGACTGGACAAGGTGAGCATGCAAGTGATCCGTTATGTTATTGCCAAAGGTGGTGTTAGAGAGGAGCTCTTAAAGGATAGGTTCGGTTGGAGGTTGGTGGAACTTCTCATAAAGAAGGGCTTTCTGAAGATAGAAAAAAGGTGGAACGCAGAAGAAGAGAGCTTTCTCACACTTTCTTTAAATGTGCCCTTTGAACAAGCCTACCAGAGAATAAAAAGTTTGAAGACAAAAGAAGAAAAACTTGCCATAATAAGCTTAGTAAAAGAGCGTGGTTTTGTATCAGTCCAAGAGCTGGATGATATGGGTTTTAGTCTTAGGGATATTAAGTACCTTCTGAGAAAAGGTATCCTTACGCAAGTGCAAAGCGTGGATTCCATAAGTATACAACATAAAACCCAAGCTTTGGGACCACCTGTACGGGAACTTCAGAAAAACGCAGTGGTGTGCGCCGGTTATAACTCCGCCATTGAGAGTCTAAAAAACACGTTGGCTCATACCCTTCAAGAGGGTTTCTCCGCTTTTGTAGTTTGCACCAACTTATCCACCCTTTCTCACCTTGAAAAAGAGCTGAAAGGTGTTCTTGGTGGAAAACTCCTCGTCCTTTCATCAAAGGAGAGGTCTGACAGGATTATAAAAAACTGGTTTAGGGTGCAAGAAGAGAACAGCGTGGTTTTGCTGGGAAGCCCTCTTTCTCTTCTTGTACCTGTAAGGAATGTAAAGCTGATAGCACTTTTTGATGATGTAAACACAAAACTTCCAAAGGGTAATGTGGATGTAAGGAACTTACTTTACATAAGGTCCAAGTATTTGGGTGCTAAGTTTCTCATATGGACACCCATTGTGGACCTGCAGACTTATTACCTTGTGAAGTCTGGAAAGGCGCACATGGAGTGTAGTTTGTCAAATGTAGAAGTTAATGTGTTCAGAAGAGGTGGAAAGGAAGTTTTTTCCACTGATGCCTTAAAGACCGTGGAAGCCTTTATTAACAAAAAAGTGTTGTTTTTAGTTAACAAAAAGGGCTACAGCTACGCTTACTGCCCCAGATGCCAAAGCCTTTGCATGTGTCCTTCTTGTGAAACCTTTCTGACCTTATACAAGGACGAAGAACGGCTTGTATGTACTCATTGTGGTTTTAAGAGTGGGGTGGTGTGTCCAGAGTGTGGTGGATCTGTAGAAAGTTCAAGTTTTGGAATAGATAGGGCAGTAGAGGAAGTGGAAAAGCTATTTGGTCTTAGAGAAAACTTTACTTTTAGCACTTATCCTATCTTTTCTGGTTTTTACCACCTTGTGGTGGTCTTGAACGCGGATAACCTTCTTTCTGTGCCTTTTTTCAATGCGGAAGAAAACTTCTACAGGTATATGTGGCGGGCAAGAGCTTTAGCAAAAGAAAAGCTGCTCATACAAACCATGTTTGCTGAACACAGCATAATTCGGGACATAAAAAAAGGTGAGTGGAAAAATTACTGTGAGGAGGAACTAAAGCGTAGGGAAGAAGAAAACTTACCGCCTTTCTCAAAGATAATCTTAGCGAGTTTTTCAAAAGACATTAGAAAGTCTCTGGAAGGCTTAGGTGTTGAAGGAAAATACAGAAAGACTAAAAGAGGAATTGATGTACTTTTGAAAGTGAACGCTGCACGCATGGGAGAGGTTTTAAAAAAAATCAGGACCTTTAGGCCTATTCGCTTGGAGATATTTTGAGCAAGTTCATAACATGGTACATATCCTTATCTCCCCTTCCTGAGAGGTTCAAAAGCACAATACCACCTTTGCCCAACTCCTTAGCAGTCTCAACAGCTTTTAAAACTGCGTGAGCGGGTTCTAAGGCGGGTATTATACCTTCAAGCTTTGAAAGGAGTTTAAAACCTTCCAGAGCTTCTTGGTCAGTGGCATACACATACTGAGCTCTTCTGCTCTCAAAAAGGTATGCGTGCTCAGGACCAACGCCCGGATAGTCAAGACCTGCAGACACCGAATGGGTAGGTATAATCTGACCTTCTTCATCTTGCAGAAAGTAAGACTTCATACCGTGAAGAACTCCTACACTTCCACCGTTTATAGAAGCTGCATGTTTGCCACTGTTTATACCCAGTCCCCCCGCTTCTACACCTATTAATCTAACTTCCGTATGCTCAACAAAAGGGTAGAATATGCCCATAGCGTTTGAACCTCCGCCCACACATGCGATTACCGCATCAGGTAACTTACCTTCAACCTTAAGTATCTGCTCTTTTGCCTCTTGACCTATCACTTTCTGAAAGTCCCTGACTATGGTAGGGAAAGGATGAGGTCCCACCACAGAACCTATTATGTAATGCGTGGTTTCCACATTAGAAACCCAGTCCCTTAGAGCTTCGTTTATGGCATCTTTTAGAGTTTTGCTTCCACTTTTTACCACCTGAACTTTTGCACCCAAGAGCTTCATTCTAAATACGTTGAGTTCTTGTCTCTCTGCATCCTCTTCACCCATATAGACGGTACAATCAAGCCCCAAAAGAGTGCAAGCTGTAGCAGTAGCAACACCATGCTGACCGGCACCCGTTTCTGCTATAACTCTCTTTTTGCCCATCTTTTTGGTAAGGAGTGCCTGTCCTAAGGTGTTGTTTATCTTGTGAGCACCCGTATGCAGAAGGTCTTCTCTCTTTATGTATATCTTGGCTCCTCCCGCATATTCGGTGAGGTTCTTGGCAAAGTAAAGGGGTGTGGGTCTGCCTGCGTAAGTCCTAAGGTAATAGTTTAGCTCTTCCCAAAAACTCCTATCTGAGCTTAGTTCTTGGTACTTGCTTTCAAGTTCTTCAAGGGCGTACATGAGCGTTTCTGGAACAAATCTACCACCAAACCTTCCAAAGTAACCGTGCATAGCAATAGCATTATCTTACATCCTTATTATATAAGTCAAGCGGTCTAAAAAGCTTGTGTTAAACTTTTCCAAGCAAGCTAAGGCTTGGCGGGAGCTTAGTATTATCCCGACTTTTATAGGCGGGAAGGTTTATAATCCCGACAAGCTTTTAGAGTAAAAGCGGATAAAATCTATCGTATAATGTTTCTATGAAAATCCCCTACACTTGGCTGTCTGAGTTCATAGACATAAGCGACATATCTCCAGAGGACATAGCTCGTGAGCTTACACTCAGAAGTGTGGAAACAAGTCTGCAAAAGTTTGAAAGGGGCATAGACGGTGTGGTCTTTGGAAAGGTGGTTGATGTAAAACCCCACCCTACAAAACAGAACCTTGTATTATGTCAGGTAAATGTGGGATCTTCCTACTATCCAAAGTTGATCACAGCGGACAAAAGTGTAAAAGTAGGCGACGGTGTTATTGTGGCGCTTCCTAACGCAAAAGTCGGAAACATGTGTATAAGCAAGAAGAATTTTGATGGTGTTGTCTCCGAGGGCATGCTACTTTCCGCACAAGAGCTTGAACTTGAAGCACACTCTGAAGAAGTACTTAAAATACAGGAAGATTTTCCGCCGGGGACATCCGCTTATGACCTTTTGGGCTTTGGTGAGTACATCCTTGAGATAGAAATTACTCCTAACAGAGGGGACATGCTAAGCGTAAGAGGTGTAGCTAGGGAGCTGTGCGCCATATTCAGTAAAGACCTCAAAGAAGAAAAAGTAGTAAGTTTTGAAGACTTTGGAGACATAGACATACAGATCCTTGACTCAGACTGCAAAAGGTACAGAGGAGCTCTATTAGAGAGTGTTGTGGTAAAACCCTCACCTCTTTGGTTGAGAAAAAGGTTATGGCAATGTGGACTTAGGACCGTCAGCAACATAGTGGATATAACCAACTACATCATGTTACGCGATGGACAACCTCTTCATGCTTTTGACGCGGATACCCTCAAAGGTGGCATAAGGGTAAGAAAAGCAAAACAAGGTGAAAGGGTGCTTACTTTTACCGGCACTGAAAAAGAGCTCACAGAAGAAAACTTGGTCATAGCGGACGAGGATAAGGCTATAGCGGTGGCAGGTGTAATAGGTTTTGAAAACACAGGTGTAAGTAATAGAACCAAAAGAATCTTGCTTGAGTCTGCTTACTTTGAGCCTTACAGGATAAGAAGGTCATCTAAATTACTGGGCATACATACAGATAGTTCCTACAGGTTTGAGAGAGGTATAGACATAGAAGGTGTAAAAAGATATCAGGATAATGCTATAGAACTTATCCTTGACATAGCAGGAGGCGAGCTGGTCGCTTTGAGAGATGTGTATCCTATGCCTTACAAACCCAAAAGTGTATTTTTGAGTGTAGAAAAGTACAGAAGATACACAGGTGAGCATATGGACAGAAAAGAAGTATCAGACATATTAAACAGGTTAAGCATTCCCAACAAACCCATAAGATGCGGTATTGAGGTGAATGTGCCTTCCCACAGAAGCTTTGACATACACACGGATGTAGACATAATAGAAGAAGTTCTAAGGATAAAGGGATACGACAGTTTAGATGCTCAAGTTATAAGACTTCCATCCGTGCCCTTTGAGAAAGATGATCCCTTTGACAAAGTGAGATGCTTGCTCAAAAGTAGGGGATTCTTTGAGATTATATCCTTCTCCTTTGAAGACTTAGGTCTGTACGAGCTTTTGGGAATTGAAAAGCCCAGTGTAGAAATAAGCAATCCCCTCATAAAAAGCCAGACCTACATGAGAACATCCCTTATACCTTCTCTCATAAGGGCGTGTTTGTACAATCAAAGACAGCATAACTACCATATGGCCCTATTTGAGTTAGGAAGAGTTTATTTCCCTAACAGAGAAGAAGATAGATTGGGTATACTTCTTACAGGCGCGCAGAGGCTTTATCCACAAGAAAACTACACTCCTTATCATGCTCTTGGCACTTTTCTTGACCTGGGTAGGCTTTTGGGTATGAGGTTTGAAAGTGGCCCTTCATCATATTCCTTCTTACATCCAAAACTGCAGGTGGAACTTCTCCATAGAGGCGAAAAGTTTGGTTTTTTGGGACAGCTAAACCCAAGAGTAGCAGAAATTCTGGGTATAAGAGGGGATGTATTTGTTGGAGAGCTCAAAATGGCGCTTAGTAAGGAAAGCAGAAAAAGTTACAAACCCTTCTCCAAGTTTCCTCCAGTCATAAGAGACCTTTCACTAGTTGTAGACAAAGACACCCCTGTGGATAAATTAATATTCCATATGAAGGACATGCTCAAGGAGAGGCTAGAAGAAGTGAAGGTTTTTAGTATTTACACAGGCTCAGATGTTGGGGAAGGCAAGAAAAGTGTGAGTTTTAGGTTGGTTTTTAGAAACTTGGAAGGTACCATGTCCGATGAGGAGGCTAACAGTGCTGTAAGAGCATTGGTTAGCTCCCTTGAGGAAAGTTTTGGTGCAAAACTTAGATAGAGCCTGCCCTGTTGGTGGTAGAGAGGTTTAATTTGGGGTCCACAAGGTGAGCCAGTAGGGAGCTTGGCTCCGGAACAGTCCTAGGGGCGTTCCGGGAGAGCACCCACCTTATGGGATACGGGGCCCACCAAAGCCTTCCTGCCACCACATGGGTGGGTTGCTTGCCTTCCCCTCCTGAGAAAGGAGGTGGAAGATGAAATTACTAAAAAAGAGCGAGTTAAGAAAAGAATTTTTAAATAAAAGAGAGGCACTAAACGAGGAAGAAAGAAGTATATACTCGGAAAAGATAAAAGTTAAGCTCAAAAAACTCAAGGAGTTCAAAGAAGCTAAAAATGTCCTGCTTTACTGTCCCATAAGAAAAGAACCAGATCTTATTTCTCTCATATGGGAATCCCTGTCTTTTAAAAAACAGGTTCTTCTTCCTAAGGTGGAGGGGCAAGACCTAAAACTCTACGCCATCACAAGCCAAGAACAGATAAAACCCGGATCTTTTTGCATACCGGAGCCAGTAGGAGGTAAAGAGTTTCCACCTTATGAGGTAGAGCTTGCCATAGTGCCAGGGGTGGTTTTTGATGAGAGAGGCTATAGGATAGGTTTTGGTAGAGGTTTTTATGACAGACTTCTCCAAAGGATAGTGGGAGTAAAGGTTGGAGTAGCTTACAGTTTTCAGGTGATGCAAGAGATACCCACAGATGAATGGGACCAGCCTGTGGATATGCTGGTCACCGAATCATACATCTTAAAAGGAGGTAAAAGGTATGAGTGTTGAAGTGTTGCTTTTAGTCATAGTAGCTTTTTTGTTTGGTATGGTAGGATTCTTAGTTTCAAAACTGCTAGTAAATAAGAAGGGGCAAATGCCTCAGGTAGATCTGCAGAAACTACAGGTAGAAGCTAATCAAATAGTCCAAAGAGCTCAAACAGAAGCAGAAAGAATCCTCAGTATAGCTAAGGAAGAGGCAGAAAAGTACATAAGGCTCTCCAAAGAAGAAGCTCAGAGCATACTTACAAGAGCCAAAGGAGAAGCGGAAAGAGTAAAGGAAGAATTGGAAAGCAGGCGGAAGGAAGTGGAAGAGGAGATCAGGGAAAAAAGAGCGCAGATCCAGAAATTAGAGCAGAGCGTTATGCAGAAAGAACACCAACTTGAGAGGCGCCTTGAGGTCTTGGAAAGGAGAGAAGAAGAGCTCTACAGAAGAGAAAAGGACATAAGAGATGCAGAAAAACAGCTTGAAAAACTTCAAAAAGATGCGGAAGAAAAACTCCAAATCATCTCCCAAAAAGAGAAGGAGATAGAGTCTTTGGTTCAGAAAGAAATGCTTGAACTACAGAGAATAGCGTCCATGAGTATGGAGGAAGCAAGAGCGGAAATCCTCAAAAGGGCAGAAGAGGAAGCTAAGATAGAAGCTATAAAGATATTTAAACGAATAGAGGAAGAAACAAAAGAGAAAGCAGAGTTTGAAGCCAAAAAGGTCATTACTACCGCTATACAGAGACTATCACCGGAAATAGCCATAAACTACACTACAACCACGGTAGAACTTCCCAGCAACGAGTTTAAAGGTAGGATCATAGGAAGGGAGGGTAGAAACATAAGAACCTTTGAGCTTTTAACAGGGGTGGACCTTATAATAGATGACACACCTGATGTGGTAACTATATCCTCCTTTGACCCCTTAAGGAGAGAAATAGCTAAAGAAGCTTTGCAGATACTCATAGAAGACGGAAGAATACACCCTGCACGCATAGAAGAGGTAGTAAACCAAGTTAAGAAAGAGATGGATGAGAAGATAAGAAAGATGGGAGAAGAAACTTGCGTTGAGCTTGGACTTTACGACATAAATCCGGGGCTATACTACTACATAGGAAAGCTCTATTTCAGGACAAGCTACTCTCAGAATGTCCTTTTGCACTCCAAAGAAGTAGCTTACCTTGCGGGGCTAATGGCTGAAGAGTTAGGACTTGATGCCAAGATGGCAAGAAGGGCAGGACTTCTGCACGACATAGGTAAGTCCATATCCCACGAGCTTGGCGGATCTCATACAGACATAGGTATAGAGCTTTGTAAAAAGTACGGAGAGCCTGACCCGGTTCTAAACGCTATAAGAGCTCATCACAACGAAGAACCCGTAAGATATCCAGAAGTTGCCTTGGTATGTGCAGCAGATGCCTTGTCAGCGGCAAGACCAGGTGCAAGAAGGGAAAGCTTGGAAACCTATCTGAAAAGACTTGAGAAGCTTGAAAGCATAGTAAAGTCCTTCAAAGGTGTAGCCAACGCTTACGCGGTGCAGGCAGGTAGAGAGGTAAGGATCATAGTAAATCCTGAAGAGATAAGCGATGAGGAAGCCTACACGCTTTCCAAAGAAATAGCAAGAAGGATAGAGGAAGAGATGGAGTACCCCGGACAGATAAAGGTAGTGGTTATAAGGGAGACAAGACATGTGGAATACGCCAAGTGATGATGATCTTACGCCTATGCTCTCTCAGTATCACCACTTTAAAAGGCTATATCCCGACTGTCTTCTTCTTTTTCGCCTTGGAGACTTTTACGAGCTTTTTTACGAGGATGCCCACATAGGTTCTAAGGAACTGGGCCTTGTTCTAACATCAAGACCAAGCGGTAAGGGAAGAGAGAGAATTCCCATGTGCGGTGTACCTTACCACTCATCATCTACCTACATAAACAGGCTTGTGTCTAAAGGCTATAAGATAGCCATATGTGAGCAATTAGAAGATGCAAGTCAGGCAAGGGGTATAGTTAAAAGGGATGTGATCAGAGTCATAACACCGGGCACTTACTTTGAGAAGGAACTTTCTGGGCTTATGTGTGTGTATACCAAAGGGAAAAAGTACTTTTGTGCTTACCTGAACCCTTCAACAGGAGAATTTGTCGCAGGAACCTTTTCAAAAGAACAGGCTTACGAATTCATGTGTAAGTTTTCTCCAAAAGAAGTTCTCCTCAAAAAAGGTATGGACTTTGAGTTTGAAAAGCTTATAAAAGCTTACAGGACAGAACTTGACGAGGAATACTTCATAGAAGGTCTTAAGGTTCTTCTTCAGGATTTTAATATATACAACAGTAAGGCTTTAGGGTTTGAATCTCAAGAAGAACTAATCCCGTGCGGATGCGCTTATCTCTACCTAAAAAACACCCAGAAGAGCTTTACACCCTTTGTGAAAAAGCCAAAACCTTATGCAGATGAGGGTTATGTTAGGATAGATTACAGAGCAAGACGCGGGCTTGAACTAATTGAAAGCTACGAAGGACGCGAAGACATCTCTCTCTTTAGCGTTATAAACCGAACTCTTACCGGAATGGGCAAAAGAAGACTTAAGTTTCACCTTTTGCATCCCTTCAGAAGCAAAGAAAAGATTCTTAAGATGCAATCTGCCGTTGAAGAACTAACCAGCAGAAGGGAACTGCTTTTACAGATAAGGACACTTTTAGAGGATATTCCAGATGTAGAAAGGCTCACATCTAAAATAAGCGGGAATCTGGCAACACCGAAAGACTTTGTCCTTCTAAAAAAAGCCCTTTTTTTGTTAGCTGATCTGAGAGAAAAACTCATAACTGCAGGTTTGTCCTCTGAAGTACTAAAAGAGCAGTTGCAAGATATGGAAGACCTAAAAGACCTTGCCCTTGACATAGACAGCATCCTTGTGGATGACCCACCACTGCACTTGAAAGAAGGTGGCTTGATAAAAGACGGCGTAGACCCAGAGCTTGACCATCTTAGGCATATACTGAAAAATTCCCAGCAGCTCATAAAAGAGTACGAAGAAAAACTGCGGAAAGAAACCAACATTCAGAGCCTAAAGATAGGCTATAACAGAGTTATTGGGTTCTATATAGAGGTCACCAAGCCCAACCTCAAATATGTGCCTAAGTATTTCAAAAGAAGGCAGACCCTGAGCAATGCGGAAAGATTCATCACGGATGAGCTTTCCCTTATGGAGGAAAAAATACTGTCCGCTCAAACAAAGGTAAAGGACCTTGAATACGAGATATTCTTACAGCTAAGAGAGAGGGTTTTGTGCCATGTAGAAAAGATAGCAAAGAGTGCTCAAGCTGTAGGATACTTAGACTATATCCAATCTTTGGCATACTTAGCCCTTGAGCATGGATGGAAAAAACCCATAATCACTGACGAAAAGGTTATACACATAAGGGAAGGAAAACATCCTCTTATCTGCGCTTTTGTAAAGGATTATGTACCCAACGATACACACATAACAGAAGATGAACTCATAATAGTCATCACTGGTCCTAACATGGCAGGCAAATCCAGTTATATAAGGCAGGTAGCTGTACTTACTCTGATGGCGCACATGGGTTCTTTCTTACCATGCGAGTATGCACGCATAGGCACCATCTCCTCTATGCATGCAAGAATAGGTTCTGGAGATATGTTAGCGTTGGGGGTATCCACTTTTATGAACGAGATGCTTGATGTGGCAAGCATGCTTAACTCTGCGGACGAAAGAAGCCTCATAATTCTTGACGAGGTGGGAAGGGGAACCTCCACCTATGACGGTATAGCCCTTAGTAAGGCTATTTTAGAGTACATAGCAGAAAACATAAAAGCAAGGACTCTTGTCGCAACCCACTATTTGGAAATAACCAAACTTGAAGAACGCATTCCTTGTATTAAAAACTATCACATGGCTATATCCAAAAACCAAGATAAGCTCCTTTTTCTATACAGACTCACTCGGGGTAGTGCCGAAGGAAGCTTTGGAATAGAGGTTGCCAAAATGGCAGGACTTCCCGAAGAGGTCATAAGACGCGCGCAACAGCTCCTCGCAGACCATCAAGTTCCCCTTCTTGAGAAGGTTTACATACAGAGCGTCCATTTAGAAGAAGAACACAAGTGGCAGGAGATCTTACAGCACATTGAAAGTATTGACATAGCAAACACTACACCCCTGCAAGCTCTTATGATACTTTCTGAACTCAAGGAAAGAGTAAAGGCATTCAAGGAAAGCCATCGGGTATAATATACTCATGAGAGCCTTAGCGGTAAGGCATGTGCTTGTAGAGCATCTGGGACTCATAGAACCCGTATTGAAACTTATGGGTTTAGAGGTAGACTACTTGGATACCTCACAGGGAGAAAGACTCACAAGACCTTTGGAAGACTATTCCTTAGTTGTTTTTCTTGGAGGCTATATGGGGGCTTACGAGGAGGGGCTTTACCCTTTTCTATCCTACGAATTTAAGCTCATGGAGAAATCTTTAGCAATGGGCATTCCCACCATAGGTATTTGTCTTGGTGCTCAGATGCTTGCAAGGGTTCTTGGTGCAAAGGTGTATAGGGGAGAAAGGGGTAAAGAGATAGGCTGGATGGAAGTTTACAAGGTAGGTTATCATGAGTACTTCCAAGATTTTCCAGAAAGGCTTAAAGTTTTTCAATGGCATGGAGATACCTTTGATCTACCCCAGAATGCTCTAAGGGTGTATGCTTCTGAAAAGTACGAAAATCAAGCCTTTGTTTACAAGAAGGCGGTAGGTCTTCAGTTTCATATAGAAGTGGATAAAGACATGGTAAAAAAGTGGGTAGAGCTGTACAAAGATGAGCTTGACACGGAAGGGATAAACCGAGAAAAGATTTTAGAAGATGCAGTGCCGGACCACAAGCTTCTCATTGATAGCCTTCTGAAAAAGCTCTTAAATTTATAAATACCATGGAGTTCATAAGGAATTTCTCCATAATAGCGCATGTAGATCATGGCAAATCTACCCTTGCAGACAGACTCCTTGAGTACACTGGTAGTGTTTCAAGGCGGGAGCTAAAAGACCAGATGTTAGACACATTAGAGATAGAAAGGGAAAGGGGTATAACCATAAAACTTCAGGCGGTTAAGATGTTCTACAGGGCAGAAGATGGAAATACTTATACTCTACACCTTATAGACACACCAGGACATGTAGATTTTTCTTATGAGGTTTCAAGAGCTCTTGCTGCATGTGAGGGAGCTATACTTTTAGTGGATGCAACGCAGGGGATAGAAGCTCAAACGGTAGCTAACTTTTGGAAGGCTGTAGAACAGGACCTGGTGATCCTGCCGGTGATAAACAAGATAGACCTACCTTCTGCGGACCCAGAAAGAGTTAAAAAACAGATAGAGGATATACTGGGTCTTCCTTCAGAAAATGTCCTTCTTATATCCGCAAAGGAAGGCATAGGTATACGGCAAGTGCTTGAGGCTATAGTCAAGCGCATACCACCACCAAAAGGAGACGCTCAAAGTCCTTTGAAGGCTCTTATCTTTGATTCTTACTACGACCCTTACAGAGGTGCGGTAGCCTTCGTAAGAGTTTTTGACGGGGAAGTAAAACCCGGCATGCGCATAAGACTTTTCTCTACAGGAAAGGAGTTTGAGGTGACAGAAGTAGGAGCACAGACTCCTAAGATGACCAAGTTTGAAAAGCTAAGTGCAGGTGAGGTGGGCTACATAGCCGCATCCATAAAAGATGTTAGGGATATAAAGATAGGGGATACCATAACAGATGCAAAAAAGCCTGCAAACAGTCCAGTACCTGGCTTTAGACCAGCCAAGCCCATGGTTTATGCAGGTATATACCCTTCGGAAGGATACACCTATGAAGAGCTAAGAGATGCTCTTGAAAAGTACTCTATAAACGACTCTGCCATTCAGTACGAACCTGAAACATCACCAGCCTTAGGACTTGGTTTTAGGGTTGGCTTTTTGGGACTTCTGCATATGGAGATAGTCCAAGAGAGATTAGAGAGGGAATACGGAGTTAGTATCATCACCACAGCACCCAGCGTGGTTTACAGGATAAGACTAAAAAACGGGGAAATCAAGGAAATAAGGAATCCTTCAGAACTTCCCGAAAATTGGGGTTATATCGATGCCATAGAAGAGCCTTTTGTATTAATCACTATAATCACGCCCAAGGACTATGTGGGAAACATAATGAGTCTCTGTCAAGAGAAGCGAGGCACCCAAAAGAAGTTTCTCTATCTTGATCAGAATACGGTCATGCTTGAATACGAAATGCCCCTAAGTGAGG
>JAPYWJ010000026.1 GCA_028276405.1 Hydrogenobacter sp. | reverse complement strand
AGAACGCTCGGACATAGATTGGGAAAGTCTGAAAGGTATAAACACTCTTGTCTTTCTGATGGCAGTAAAAAACAGGCGGGAGATAGCCAAAAAGCTCATAGAGGTAGGGAGGGACCCAAAAGAGCCTATAGCCTTTATAGAGAGGGGAACCACCCACGAGCAAAGGACTGTAATAAGCAGTCTTTTGGAAGTTTCCCAGAGTGCGCTAGAAGTTAATCCACCCGCGGTTATGGTGGTGGGTAAGGTGATTGAAATTATGAGGAGTATCATACTTAAAGAAAAAACAAGCACTTTATCATGTGTCTATGAAGATACTAGTTCACATATGCTGCGCGCCAGACGCTCTTTACTTTCTTAAAAAACTTAGAGAAGACTATCCTCATACTCCCTTGATAGGCTTTTTTTACGATCCCAACATACATCCCTATGAAGAGTACAAGCTTCGTTTCGTAGAAACAGAAAGAATGTGCACATCTCTTGGGATAGAACTTTACGAAGGTGAGTACGACGTGGAAAACTGGATGCTTTCAGTAAAAGGTTATGAGGACGAGCCCGAAAGAGGAAGAAGGTGCAAAGTGTGTTTT
The DNA here is from genome assembly GCA_028276405.1 of Hydrogenobacter sp. Classification (GTDB taxonomy): domain Bacteria; phylum Aquificota; class Aquificia; order Aquificales; family Aquificaceae; genus Hydrogenobacter. The sequence goes on along the minus strand of JAPYWJ010000026.1, from coordinate 19,088 downwards.
GACTATAGACTAGAAAGGTCTGCTAAGTTCGCCAAAGAGATAGCAGCTACGCATATTACCACTACCTTGCTCATGAGCCCGAAGAAAGAGTTTAACATGCTCAAAGAAAGTGGTTACAAGGTTGCAAGTATGTATGGTTTAGAGTTTCTATGTCCGGATTACAGAAAGGGTGGTGGAACGCAAGAGATGTTTAGAATGTCAAAGCAGTTGGAACTCTACCATCAGGACTACTGCGGATGTATCTACGGACTTTTCAAGCAAAAAAGGGAGGATGCGGTAAAGGATCTTGTATCCCTAGGAGGCAGAAGGCCAGGCAGTAAAGAGGAAGCGCTTTTTATCAAGTCTGTTAGACTGTTCGCAGAACAGAGAAACTTACCGTGTAAAGAATGGGAGTTTAGCTTTTTAAACTGGAAAGTGCTTCATGGAAGGCTTCAGATAGGTGAAATAACGCTTCCTTCCTTAGTATCCGCCTTTTCTCGGTCTATAAGGGGCATCTTAAAGGCAGATGTAGAAGAGCTTGTAGGTAATATGGTATATTACAACAAAGGTGGATTGAAGGTAATACTCGTAGATGAGCTAAAAGATGAGCCTGTGAACCAAATTTGTGGCTTGACGGACCCTACTTTCAGGGTTCCAGCCTCTTACAGGGAAATGCTTCTTAAAGAGCGCATAAAAGCTGAGCTTCAGACTGAATTTTCGTCGGATGTGTCAAGAGTTCTTCTTGTAGGAAGCTTAGAAGCATCAACTTTTATAAGTGTTCCTGCAGACACACTCCAAGACTCAAGAGGGATAAGTTTAGAAACTTTGAAGAAGTTTATAACTAAGCGGGTCTCAGATATAACTCAGGAAAGGTTAGCGTTAGTAGTGTGCGGAGCAGAATCTTTGGGAAAAGCCGGTAGCAACTACTTTACTCAAAGAACTGGGAAGATAACAGAACAGCTCTCCTACGATTTTTGTTTGTAAATTTTTATATTATGTGGGTAAAAGTAAGAATTAAGCTAAACCGTGAGAACTTTAAAGACTACGCATACTTTTCTCTTGAGCTAAATAGAAACTCAACACTTTTAGATATGCTTGTGAAAATAAAGGAAGAGATAGATCAGAGCTTAGCTTTTAGAAGCATGTGCAGAGCAGGTATATGCGGAACATGTGCAGTTAAGGCTAACGGAAGACCTGTGCTTGCATGCTCTACAAAGGTCTTGGTGTTTGGCGAGGAGATCACGGTGGAACCCATAGACAATGTCTTGGTGATAAAAGACCTTGTAGTTGACCATGAGTTTCTCTATAATAAGCTCAAACTGTGGAAAGTCTGGTATAACGCTGAGGAAGAAGATAAAAAGGTAAACGCCAGCGTCTTAAAAAGGATAGAAAAAAGCCACGAGTGCATTTTATGTGGAATATGTGATAGTGTATGCCCTGTGCTTACTGCAAGCTCTTATTTTGGAGGTCCTACTCTCTTGACAAGATATTACAAGCTACTTTTTGACATAAGGAACACAGCACAGGAAGAGAAGGTTCAAAACCTAAAAAACCTAAATCCACAGCTTTGTACTCACTGTATGAACTGTTCCTTTGCATGTCCCAAAAAGTTAATGCCAGAGGCATTAATAAAAGAGGAGGAAAATCTCCTCCAAGAAAAAGGTATCATTAAAAGAGAGGAGGGAAATTTCGGATTTTTAGAGTTCTAATTTACTTAATCTCTATCTTTTTCTCCTTTGAAGCTTCAGCTTTGGGAAGCCTTATCTCTAAAATACCATCCTTAAATTCTGCCTTTACCTCGTCAGTTTTCACTTCTGATGGTAAGCTCAGCACCCTTTCAAACTTTCCATAAACTCTTTCTACTCTGTGGACTGTCTCTGTCTTCTCTTCCCGTTCTTCTTTTTTTTCACCTCTTATGTGTAGCATGTTATCCTTTATACTTACCTCAATGTTTTCCTTCTTTACACCCGGAAGCTCAGCTTTAACGACTACCTCTTTGTCTGTTTCGTACATCTCAACTGCAGGAGCAAAGGCTTTTTCCGTATCTTCTCCGGGAATGAGCTCCTCAAGAAGCCTGTCAAACTCTCTCCTTATTCTTTCAAGCTCTGCAAAGGGACTCCAAAGCATAAGACTCCTTCTCATGGCCCTCACCTCATCATCTAAGCACCTTAGGTGCTTAGGCTGGGGTATTTCTATACCGCCTTTTGCAGCTGTCCCTTCCCCAGCGGGCGGTTTTGGGACAGCTTACAATTATAAATTTATATAAAAGTCTTACAGCGTCAAGTCTCCAAAGTCCACCACCACAGCACCTGAACTCATCATCTCTTGTAGAGCTCTGTCTGTATCTCCTGCATTTACATCCACACCTTTTGTAGCATCAATAAGTACAAAAACTTCATAACCTAAATTAAGGCCACCTATTACTGTATTCTTTACGCAATAATCAGTGGCAACCCCCCCAACAAAAAGCCTTCTTATACCCCTCTCTCTTAGCAAACTGTCCAACAGAGTTCCCTGAAACCCAGAATAAGCATCAAAATCCCTGCTTGTACCCTTAGATATGATGAATTTGTTGTCCTTTGGTATTACCAGATCCTTATGGAACTGAGCACCTTCTGTTTCCTGAACACAATGAGGTGGCCATATCCCACCGTGTCCTTTGAAAGATATGTGATCTGGAGGATGCCAATCTCTGGTAAAGTAAACGGGAAGGGACCTTGATGAAAATGCTTCTATGTATGCATTTAGCTGTGGTACTATCTTATCTGCATACGGCACGGGCAGAGCTCCCCAAGGCATGAAATCATTTTGCATATCTACCACTATAAGCGCATCCTTGTTTGTTAGCTTTAGCCTCATGTTTTAACCTCCTTCAGAGGATCACCTCTATCTCTTCTTTTAATTTAATTTCTTCTAAGCTTACAAAGCAGTTATAGGCTTTTACTTCATATCCCAAGTGAGCAAAAAGCTTTAGCATTTTGGCAAACACTGGGTCTGTTCCTGCATTGGGAGAAAAGGCTTTGGCATCTTCCCTTTGAACCACAAAGACCATCTTAGGAACAAACTTTGGGTAGGCATTTATCAAAACACGGATGTGTTTTGTTCCTCTCTTTGTGGGGGCGTCTGGAAATAGAGCGGTATGATCCTTTACAAGGTTTACGGATTTGACTTCTATGATATGCCTACCTACAAGTAGGTCTAATCTGCTTCCGTTTATTCTTGGCTCGTAGATAACATGGTGGGCATTCAGGGTTTCTGCGTAAAGTCTTGGGGCTATTTGTGAGTCAAGGCACACTAAAAAGCCTCTGTTTGTTTCTGTTAAAAGAACTTCATACTTATACTTGCCTGTAGCCTTTTCCTTTAAGTATACGGGTGAGCCTTCCATTAATAGCTCTTTTAACCTACCTGTATTTCTAATGTATGCTAAGGCTTCCTTATTCCCTAACTGAACGACGCATAAGAAACGGTTTAGCCTTCTTACAAACTTAGCAGGAACCAAGGGAGCAAATCGCATTTTTAATTAGAAAGGCCCTACCGGGCGGTAGGGCAAACAAATTAGGGGAGGGAGGGGAGGGAGTTTATCACTCCCACTTTTTTAACCTCAACAGTTATTATATTATACCCAAAAAAATTTTTGTCAAGTAAAAACACGTTCACACAGTTCTACACCTTCAACCGACCTTATTGCATCTATAACCCTCAAAAAGTCTGAGTAATTACCTACCTCTATAAGAAACTCCATAAAGGCTTTGCCTATAGATGTGCTTTTAGTTCTTGCTTCAAGTATGTTTGCTCCTGTTTTGGAAATACTTGAGGTTATGTCTGCCAACACTCCTAATCTGTCTTTTACCACTACCCTAAGTCTTGCCGGATGTTTCCCGGTTGATGAGTTCCAAATTACGGGGATCACCTTATCCGGCAAGTTTCTTTGCATGTAGCGAAGGTTAGGACATAGCTTGGAATGTACTACCACACCCTTACCCCTTGTTATCACACCGTAGACTTCCTCCCCAGGTATGGGAAGACAACATGTGCCCACTGAATGAAGCACACTACCCAAACCGTCTATCGAAAGCAGATCCTCTCCTTTTTCCTCCTTGTGCTTTTCTCTTTCCTTTTGCTCAAACAATGAATATATCTTTTCTCTGCTTAACTTACCACTGCCTATTGCTATGAGAACTTCTTCTTCGTTTTTAAGGCGGGTCTCTTGTAAGAGTCTTTCAAGCAGAACCTCCTTAGTAAGTTCCCATCTAGATGCAAGCTTTTCAAGTATCTGCCTTCCTTCTTGCAGGTATCTGTCCTTTTCAAGCTCTTTGAGGTAAGCTTTTATCTTGTTTTTTGCCTTTGATGTGACTATGAACTTTAGCCATTCAGGATTTGGCTTCTTACTGGGATGGGTGATTATTTCCACCATATCACCGTTCTGTAGCTTGTAATTCAAAGAGACTATCCTACCGTTTACCTTTGCACCCGCACAGTGGTTTCCTATGTCCGTGTGTATGTAATACGCAAAATCTACAGGAGTTGCGCCTTTTGGTAGTACCAAAAGGTCTCCCTTTGGTGTGAAAACAAAAACCTCTTCGGAGAAGAGTTCTAACTTCATGTTCTCTATAAGCTCGTGGGGATTCTTGCTACCTTGAATACTTTCAACTAAACTCTTGAGCCATGAATAAACGCTGTTATCCTTTAGACTTTTACCTTCTTTATAAGCCCAGTGTGCGGCTATACCCTTCTCTGCCCTTTCGTGCATCTCCCAAGTTCTTATCTGCACTTCCACCATCCTACCTTTTGGACCTACCACCGTAGTGTGCAGGGACTGATAGAGGTTAGGTTTTGGTAGGGATATGTAGTCGTCAAACTTGCCCGGTAATGGTTTAAAAGTGCTGTGTATGATGCCAAGCACTGTATAACACTCCTGAGGTGTGTTGAGTATAACCCGTACACCTAATATGTCGTGAACATCCTCAAGCCTTATACCTTTCCTGACAGTTTTTTGCCATATACCGTAAAGATGCTTGGGTCTGTATGTGATGTGTGCATCAATACCCGAAAGTTTAAGTGCTTCCTTGAGTTTTGGTATAAAGCTTCTTTTCAGATAGTCTTCCAATTCTTTTCTACTTTTCCCCACAAAGTTCTTAACCTTTTCATACTCAGAAGGATAAAGGTACATAAAGCATAGGTCTTCAAGCTCTGTCTTTATATTCCATACACCTAATCTGTTAGCTATAGGTACATAAATATCAAGGGTTTCCTTTGCTATTCTTAACTGCTTGTCCTTTCTGAGGTAACCCAAAGTTTTCATGTTATGGAGACGGTCTGCCAGCTTGACCAGTATTACTCTGAGATCCCTTGCGGTAGCTAAGATGAGCTTTCTGTAATTTTCTGCTTTTTGCTCTTGAATGTCTCTGAACTCAAGCTTTCCCAACTTAGTTACGCCTTGAACTATACTTGCCACTTGCTTGCCAAACTTCTCCTCAAGTTCCTGATAAGTAGTTTGAGTATCCTCTAAAACATCGTGAAGAAGCCCTGCTACAACTGTGTTTATGTCAAGCCCCATCTGAGCAAGCGTAAGAGCCACTTCTATGGGATGTGTTATGTAGGGTTCTCCTGACGCTCTTACCTGATTGCTGTGTTTTTCTTCTATAAAATTTATAGCTTTTGCTACTCTCTCCCTTTCATCTCCTTCAAATAGTCCCGATAGTTTTTCCGCCTTTGACCTTACTGTTGTGCTATACATACTTATAAATTAACGCCTTTTTGATAAAATGTATTACAGAGGAGGAGATATGCTTGAAAAGTTTATATCCCTTTTGGGTTTTTTTTCAAACAATATAGGCATCGATCTGGGCACAGCCAATACGGTTATATACTCAGAGGGAAAAGGCATAGTGCTCTACGAGCCTTCTATTGTAGCCATAGACACAAGAACTAAAAGGGTTATAGCGGTCGGAAAAGAAGCTAAGGAGATGCTTGGCAAGACGCCAGAAAGCATACAAGCTATAAGACCATTAAGAGACGGTGTAATAACGGACTTTGAAGCAACACAAGTTATGCTCTCCTACTTTATAGAACAAGCTATAGGTGGAGGCATATTCAGGCCAAAACCCCGTATAGTCATAGGAGTCCCATCTGGTGTTACGCAGGTAGAGAAAAGGGCCGTCATTGACGCAGCAAAAGGAGCAGGTGCAAGAGAGGTCTATCTCATACCAGAACCTATGGCTGCAGCTATTGGGTCGGAACTTCCAGTAGAAGAACCCGTAGGAAGTATGATAGTGGATATAGGAGGGGGAACTACAGAAATAGCTGTCATATCCCTTGCAGGAGTAGTAGTTTCCAACTCCATAAGAGTAGCTGGAGATGAGATGAACGAAGCCATCATACAGTACATAAAGAAGAGGTTTCATATGTTCATAGGAGAACAAACGGGAGAGAGGATAAAGATAGAGTTAGGAAATGCCATCTACGAAGACCAAGAGAAGGAAATGGAAATAAAAGGTAGGGATATTACAGGTCTCCCAAAAACTGTGAAAATAACCAGCAGAGATATAACAGAAGCTCTTGAGGATGTTATTGGTTCCATAATAAACGCTATAAGGCTAACTCTTGAGAGGACACCACCAGAACTGGCATCTGACATAGCAGAAAGAGGAATAGTGCTTGCAGGTGGGGGCTCCCTTTTGAAGAATCTCGATGTAAGAATAGAGAGAGATGTAGGTATAAAGACATATTACTGCGAAGACCCTATAACCGCGGTAGCCAGAGGAGTAGGAAAGGTATTGGACAAGATAGACCTTATAAGAAGGATATCTATTGAGTGAAGAGTTCACTCCTTTTTGGCATTTTTGTATAACCTTACATTTGCCAAATGTTCTGAATATGTGGAGCTAAACCTGTGCCCACCTTTTGCGTTAGCTACAAAGTAAAGGTAATCTACTTTTGCTGGCTTTAGTGCTGACTCAAGAGAGCTAAGTCCAGGATTGCAAATAGCAGTAGGTGGAAGACCATAATATAGATAGGTGTTGTAAGGGTCTTGCACATCCATATCCTGGGCAGAAAGCTTGCCTTTCCATAAGCCTTTTCTCTTCATGACGTATATTACCGTTGGGTCTATCTGAAGTTTCATACCTTTCTTTAGTCTGTTGTGTATGACCGCAGATATCAAGGGTTTTTCCTTTTCAAGAGCTGTCTCTTTTTCTATAAGGGACGCAATGATGACCCACTCCTCAAGGGTCATACCTGAGTTTTTCAGTTGGTTCCTTAAACTCTCTGTTTTTTTTAAAAAGTTGTTGTACATGGTGTTTATAACTGTAAGGGGATGAGTGTTCTTAGAGAAAAAGTAAGTATCTGGAAACAAAAATCCCTCCATGCTAAAAGTCTTCAGACTGTATTTTTCTGGGATTTTTTGTGAAAGGGCAAACTCCAAAAAGTCTTTAGCTTTGCATATCTTGTGCTCTTCAAGAATGTTAGCTATGTCATAAAGGTCAGAACCTTCCGGCACAGTTATCTTGTAGAGTTTTCTAAATCCGTAATGTATCTTCCTGTAAACTTCCCAAGGGAAGACGAGTCCATCAAATTCGTACTCACCTGCTTCAAGCTTACCCTTTCTTATCATGTGTATTAAGAGAAAGGATAAGGGACTCCTTATAATACCTTCCTTATACAGGTAAAGAGCCATCTGCGTTGAGGGCATGCCGTAAGGTATGTCTACAGTTTTTTTATCAAGGTGGACAGGCATAAAGGAGTAAATGAGGAAAAAAAACACTAAACCGAGCGGGATTATGAATTTTAAAAACTTCATAGGGTTTCTAAGTATTCCTTAAGTATAACATACGCAGACACACTATCTTTTAACTTTTTCCTTTTGGATGCTGGAAGGCTTTCCAAAAGCCAGTATGCTTCCCTTGTTGTGTACCTTTCATCCCAGGTTATGATCTCTATACACTCTGGAAGTTTTTCCCTCAGGTTTTTTACAAACTCCTCTACCTCTTTAGCTCTCTGCCCTAACTTTCCTCTTGGTGTTAAAGGGAGTCCTACTAACACAATGGAAACCTGGTGCTCGTCTATTATACTTCTTATCTTTTGCCAAACATCACCCCTATTTTCTAGAACCTTGAAGGGTGAGGCGACCTTGAGGTTAATATCCCCTAAGGCAAGTCCTATGCGCTTGTTTCCATAATCAACAGCCAGTACCTTCAACCCGTTTTAAAACCCACCACCCTGTAGAGAGGACAAAAACCAACTGCGGAAGTGCCTATAAACACTATACCTATTATACCAAGTATCCACCAAGCCCCACCCTTTGTGATAGCAAGGTACAGAAAGATTATCCCCAAAACTATTCTAACTGCCCTGTCCCAGCCTGCCATGTTCTTTTCCATGTTTTAACCTCCTTTAATATAATATTATAATCGTAGCGTATAATATTCAAGTGTTAAGGACGTGGATTATTCTCGCATTGTGCACATCCTTTGCCTTCTCTGCTGAGATATTTTCCGACTACCTTGAAAGATTGCCTGACAAAACGCTCATAGCAAAAGGTCATGTGCAGGCTTATTACGAAAAATACTACTTAGAGGCGGATTATGTTAGGTACAATCCAGAAACTAGGGAGGTTTACGCAGAAGGAAATGTTTATGTTAAGTCCTTTGATGGCAGGATTGAGGTGTGGGGGAAAAGCGCTTTTATAAACCTCAAAGAGGACACAGGATATTTTTTAGATACTCGTGGACGCTTCGAAAAGTTTTATATTGACGCACAGCGAGTAGATAAAGATAAAGAAGTTTATTATGTTGAAAAAGGAGACATAACCACATGCCCACCAAACAGAAAAGAGATGACGCTGTGTTTTTCTCATGCAAAAGTAACTGAAAAGTATGTGTTTTCTTATGATAACTCTCTAAGACTTTTTAAAATACCTCTCGCTTACTTACCTTTGTCTGTATTCCCCGTAGGTGAGAGACGCTCGGGACTTTTACCCCCCGTTATAGGCTCCAACGCGTATAACACTTTTATATATCAGCAACCCATATACTGGGCTATATCCCAAGACAAAGATACAACGCTTACCTTTGACCTGAGAGACAAGCAGGCATCAGGGATTTCTCTTGAGTACAGACAAGCTATATCAAAAAAGAAAGATGTGTACGCAGATATTAGCTTATACAAAGAGCCTACTCCTCCTGGCAAGTGGTGGGAAGGAAGAGGCCTTAGCACTTTCAGGGAAAACAGATACAGGATAAAGTTTGACTTAGATCTTGGGCGTTTAAAAGCTGGTCTTGATACCGCATCTGACCCTTACTTTCTTCAGGATGTTTATTTACACACTAAGGACAAGACCGTTCCTTACTTAACATCTTACATTTCTTATATTAAGGATACGGATAGCATCTTATTTACCTTCAACGCGGAGAGGTTTTACGACACCACTTTGCCCAACAACAAACAAACGCTTCAAAGATTGCCAGAGGTAGGCTTGTATTACAAGGATAGACCATTTTTTGGAAACCTTTACTTTAATGCAACTTTTAACTACACCAATTTTTATAGAGAAATGGGACCAAGAGCTCACAGAGTGGTACTACTTCCCCAAGTTGCCCTTCCATTAGAGGTATTTGGCAAAAATTTATACTCTACTTTGACTTTTGAAGAGGGTTTTTACTTTTCATCTAACTTATCCAATACAGATAAAAGCTTTTCGACTATCCACTTAAATGAGCGCATACCCTTTTTCTTTGATAAAAACTGGAAAAGTGTGGACCTTAAAAATGTTTTTGAACTTTCCTACAGCTACAGACCCAAGGGCTACAATAATCCCCGGTTTGACGACTTTGACAGCATAGACAAAGAAAACGCGCTTAAGCTCACCTTCAGAAATTACACTTTTTACAAAGGAAGACAAGTTCTGAGCTGGTACCTAGAAGGAGGCTACAGCTTCTTGGGAAATGTTTCTTTTGGTGGACAACAGATGAATAAAAAGATCTTTCCAGTAAGGAGTATACTTTCGTTATCTCCTTTGCCTTTTGTGAATTTAAACAGCGACATTCTCTATGACCCAAACCACAACCAGACCTTGAATAATATCAATTATCTTAACTTATACCTAAGAAACTCCAGTATTACCTTTGGTTATGTGCAATCAAAAGATGTTTCTGGAAACAGGCTTAATGACCAAATCCTTCTTTCTGCAAATTCTTCTTACAGAAACATGACCATGACATTAGGACTGATACACGATAACAGAACCAATAAGGATCTTTTGAGGCAGATAAGGTTGGATTATACCGGTGGGTGTTGGAGTTTTGGCTTACTTTTAAAAGATAATTACGATGGCAACAGGAAAAAGTACATAAAGGAGGTATTTTTAACTTTTAATGTGTTTGACCTACAGAGACTTACACTGCCTCTAAAGAGATGAGCTTTTCCTTTATCCTCCTTGTCCGCTCTTCTACATTCTCATAGGAGAATATGCCCGAGCCTATTACAAACACATCGGCTCCCGCAAGTGCTACTTGTTCTATGTTTTCTTCCTTTATACCACCGTCAATCTCTATAAGGATATTGGGGTTTATGTTGCTAACCATTTGCCTGAGTTTTTTGAGCCTCTCTACGGACCTTTCTATAAACTTCTGTCCACCAAAACCCGGATTTACAGACATGAGCAAGACAAAATCCGCATAATGAAGGGCTTCCTCTATGACATACAGAGAAGTTCCCGGATTTATTACCACACCCGCTTTCGCACCCAAATCTTTTATCAGCTGTAATGTCCTGTGTATGTGTAAGTTGTTCTCTATATGCACGCTTACCCAATTGGCTCCTGCTTTTATAAACTCAGGTATGTATCTGTCTGCATTCTCTATCATGAGATGCACATCTAAGGGTAGTTTGCAGTGTCTTCTTATGCTCTCTACAAGCACCGGACCAAAGGTTATGTTGGGAACAAAATGTCCATCCATCACATCAAGATGGATAAGGTCTGCACCTCCCCTTACTACCGCTTCTACTTGCTCACCCAGATTCCAAAAGTCTGCAGAAAGCACAGAAGGTGCAAGCAGTCTCATATAATTATTATGCTCTGTTATTCAGTTCCATAGATGTGATTTATATCAGATATAATTACTTCTTGATAAACTCATAAGAAAAACTTATACTAAGAATAGTGATCTAAATACAGAGCATTTGGTGTTGAAGTAAAGCCACCTTACGAGCCGGATAGTTTGGTTGCGGAGCTTGAGTTCATGGCTCTGCTTTTGAGAAAAAAGCTTTACACGCAGGAGAACGGAGACAGAGAGGCATTGGAAGTTATTAACAACGCCCTATACAGCTTTTTTAGGGACCACCTTGGGAGATGGTATAGATTATTCACAGAAATACTGAAGGAACAGTCTGAGGAGGAGTATTACCGGGTTATGGGAGAACTGCTCAGGGCTTTCTTGGAAAAAGAGAGGGAAGGAGTTGATGGTATAGTAGATGTTAAAACTTACATTAAGGAGGTTTTGGAAGGTTCTAGTTGGAAGTGCGGTTTTTGAAGGCAAAAACTCTCTGAAGCACTGTTATAAAAGAGCCAAGAAATATAACAAGGACGGATATTTCTATCATGTTAAGAAGTATTCCTGCAAGTAATGTCAGCCATCTTTCTGTCCTTTCAAAGGTTCCAACATTTATAGCTATTCCAAGACTTTCAGCTCTTGCCTTGGCATAACTCACCCCAAAAGAAAACACCAATGCAAGCAAGGACAAGAAAGATAAGTAATCTTCTTCTGATGAGAGACTAATGGCAATGAAAGGTGAAGCATCAGAAAATCGGTCCACAAGAGAATCTAAAAAGGCACCAAACTCGCTTTTAGTTCCGTTTTTTCTTGCAAGGGAACCATCTAAGGCATCTGCAAAACCTCCTAAAGCAAGGAACACAAAACTCCAAAAGTGCATACGCATGTAAAGAAATATGGAACCCACTATGACAAAAACTAAACCCAAAAGAGTCATAGTGTTTGGGTTTACATGCACTCTTGTAAGCACTGTCAGTATGGGTTGTATGCTTTTTTCAAAGTGAGGTTTTATTTCTCTTACCAAATAACTCATCTTCTTCCCTTACGGCGAGGGAGGGATTCGAACCCTCGGTGGGCTGTTAACCCACAGCGATTTTCGAGACCGCCCCGTTCGTCCACTCCGGCACCTCGCCGGATAATAATTATAGCTTATCCAAATCTGCCAGTTATGTAATCCTCTGTGAGTTTTTTATCCGGCTTTGTGAATATCTTCTCCGTGTAATTAAACTCCACAAGTTCTCCCAAATACATAAAGCCCGTATAGTCAGATATCCTCGCAGCCTGTTGCATGTTGTGGGTGACGATCACTATGGTGATCTTCTTTTTAAGCTCCACTATGAGCTCCTCTATTTTGGCGGTGGATATGGGGTCCAGGGCGGAGGTAGGTTCATCAAAGAGCAAAACTTCTGGCTCCACTGCAATAGCCCTTGCTATACATAGCCTTTGCTGTTGTCCTCCCGAGAGGGAGAAGGCACTGTCTTTGAGCCTATCTTTGACTTCGTCCCAGAGGACTGAATCTTTTAAAGCCTTTTCCACTCTGTCCTTTAGCTCGGTGCCCTTTATACCCTTTAGTCTTAGACCAAAGGCTACATTGTCAAAAATAGACATGGGGAAGGGTGTGGGCTTTTGGAAAACCATACCCACCTTGCTCCTGAGGTCTATTATATCCATGCCAAATATACTTTCACCGTCAAGGAGGATCTCTCCCTCGTATCTGTTGGCAGGATACAGGTCGTGCATACGGTTAAAGCATCTCAAAAGGGTGGTCTTTCCACAGCCCGAGGGTCCAATGAGGGCGGTTACCTTCCTGTCGTATATGGGCATGTTTATGTCTTTGAGGGCTTGATTGGAGCCGTAATAGAAGTTGAGGCTTTTAACCTCCATGCGGGTCTTTAAAGCGGTCTGGGTCTCCACCATAGCTTATCCTCCTTTCTTACCCGTTATGGAACGCACTATATAAAAAAGAGGTTCAAGTAGGTTTCTGTGAAGTAAAACCCTTGCCAATATGGAAAGCAACAGGACACCCATAGTCAGTATAAATGCCGCAGCCCAAGCTTGCTGGTGCCAGTAGTGGTAAGGCCCCATCACATAGTTGAACATGGTTACAGTTAAGGACGCCATTGGGTCCCTAAGGTCAAAGGTTAAAACGTTGTTGTTAAAGGAGGTAAAGAGCAAGGGTGCAGTTTCTCCTGCAATACGGGCAACGCCAAGGATCACACCCGTCATTATTCCCACCTTTGCTGCCCTCATGACCACATCCTTTATAACCTGCCATTTGTAAGCTCCCAAAGCGTATGCTGCTTCTCTCATCTCTTTGGGAACCAACTTTAGCATCTCGTCGGTGGTGATGGCAATAACGGGTAGCATCAAGAGTGCCAAGGCAACTGCACCAGAAAAGCCGTTAAAGTGTCCCACAGGTCTGACCAGCACCGCATAAACCACCGCACCCATCAAGATTGAGGGGGTGCTAACCATTATGTCTGTGATCTGTCTGAGGGTCATGAAGAACTTGCTGTTCCTTCCGTATTCCGCAAAGTATATACCAGCCATTATGCCCATGGGAACCCCTATTACGGTGGCAAGGGAAGTGATGATCAGGTGTCCCACGAAAGCAGGTCTCAGACCTCCCCCCTCCTGACCTGCTGGTGTAGGGTCCAAATAGACAAGCTCGGGGCTAAGATACTTAAACCCATTTATAAAAAGACTGCCAAGGATCCAAAAGAGCCAAAAAATTCCGTAGGCGGCGGTAATGAAGGACAAAAAGAGCATAAAGTTGCTAAATAGCTTCCTACGAATTTTCCTGCTCATACCTTCCACCTCTTTTCAAGCCTTAGCACCATGAACTTGGCAATACCGAGCATGGTAAAGGAGACCAAGTAGAGCAACAGCCCCACATAGTAGAGGGCTGAGAGATAAATATCTGTGTCTGCTTCGGTGAATTGGTTTGCCAGGGCAACGGTTATGGTGGTGAAAGAGTCTAAAAGAGACTTGGGGATCTGTGGGTTATTTCCTGCCAAAAAGGTTACCGCCATGGTCTCTCCCAGAGCCCTTCCTGCGGACAGAATTAAACCACCCGCTATGCCCGATGCGGTGTAGGGAATTACCACCTGCCTTATAACCTCCCACTTGGTAGCCCCAAGCCCGTAGGCAGACTCCTTCATTATGGGAGGGACCATGTTAAAGGCATCCCTCACAACAGAAGCCATAAAAGGTATGATCATTATGGAAAGCACAAGGCTGGTGGTCAATACATCAACGCCGGTGGGTGCACCCTGGAAAAGCTTTCCTATGAGGGGCACATCTCCCAGCTTTTCTTGGAGCCAAGGCTCCACTTTGGTTGCCATTATGGGGGTAAGGATAAAAAAGCCCCAAAGTCCGTATATGATGCTTGGAATAGCCGCCAAAAGCTCCACCGCAGTGGAGACTATGGATTTAAACCAATTGGGTGCCAGCTCGGTAATAAATATGGCTATGCCTATGGCAACGGGTGCGGCAATGAGCATGGAGAGAATGGTGCTAACCACCGTGCCAAAGATCATGGTGAGGGCACCAAAGTCCTCTGCCACAGGGTCCCAGTTGGTGTAGGTCAAAAAGTGTATAAAGCCAAACTTCTCTATGGCGAGCCTTGCTTCGTAGAGAAGGATAAGTCCCGCAAGTATTGGAAAGAGGAGCCCCGCAAAGAGGGCCCAAAAACCAAAGCTGAACTTTAAAAACCTCTCTAAAAACAACCCACGGGTCCTTATTTCTTTTAGAGTTTTTTCCGCGTATGCCACTTCTTCCATATTATACCACCCTTATGGTGCTACGCCATGCTCCTTCCAGTATTCAAAGATGAGCTTTTTGACGTTTTCGGGCATGGGTATGTAGTTAAGTTCTTCCGCATACTTGTCTCCCTTTTCATAAGCCCACTTGAAGAAGGTGGTTGCCTTTTTAGCCCTTTCGGGCTGGTCCTTGGCAAGCAGTATGAAGGTGGCACCTGTTATTGGATAGGCATCTTTACCCGGTTGGTCTGTTAGAACTTCGTAGAAGTGCTTGGACTTATCCCACTTGGCATGCTTAGCTGCTTCTTGAATGGTCTTCATGTTGGGTTCTACAAAGTTTCCTTCCCTGTTCTTGATCCTTGCAACGGGCATGTTGTTTTGCTTGGCGTAGATGTATTCCACATATCCTATACCGCCCTGGGATCTCTTCACGTAGTTTGTTACGCCCTCATTCCCCTTACCGCCAACACCAACGGGCCACTTGACGGAGGTTCCATATCCCACCTTTTCTTTCCACTCGGGGCATACCTTAGACAGCCAGTTGGTGAAGATCCAGGTGGTTCCAGAACCATCAGACCTGTGGACCACCACTATAGGTCTGTCGGGGAGCTTTACATTGGGGTTGAGCTGTTGCAAGTATGGGTCGTTCCATTTTTTTATCTTGCCCATATAGATGTCGCAGACCGCCTTTTGGTCCATGTTTAGTACAGTTTTCCCTATTTCTGGCACATTGTAGGTTATTACATCCGCGCCTATAACTGTGGGGAATTGGAGAAGCTTATTCTTTTCCACCTCTTCAGGTGTTAGAGGTCCGTCAGAGGCTCCAAAGTCTACTGTCCTGTTGATAATCTGCCTGATGCCACCACCGGAGCCTATAGACTGGTAATTTACCTTGTTTCCAGTCTCTCTGTTGAACTCATAGGCCCATTTGGAATAAATGGGATAAGGGAAAGTTGCTCCAGCACCCGTGATCTCAAGGGCTAAAACTGCCCCGCTGAAAACTGCAGTGGCTAAAAGTACTTTCTTCATGGTTTTACCTCCTTACTTGGATCTTTCTTCCATAGCTTTCTTGATCATGGACTGGATCTCTTTGTTTCTTTCATCCACATCCTTACGGAGCTGATCTGCTATCTTCATGGCTTCTTCTGGTGTTATAATGTTCTTTTCGGTTAAAAGCTCCAACAGGGTGTCCAGTGCAGGATGGTTGGTACCTGCAAAACTCAAAAAAGGTACGCATAACATGGCGGTTATAAGTACTTTCTTCATGCTTCTACCTCCTTGCTATGGTATATTACCTGAGAAATGTTAAGAATTTGTTAAGGTGTGTAAAAAGATACCTCTTCTCCCTTCTTCACCTTCAAGAGAACTTGAGCGCTGCCCATAGGTATAAATAGCTCCATGTAGCCAAAGCTCCCGCACACAAAGGCTGGCTTTCTTCCTTCCTTTTGAATAAAGTAAGAAACAACATCTAATTTTTTTCCTCTGAACTCTCCGTATGCGTAGTTTCCGCACGGGATATTAGTAATACAGTTGCCAAACTTGTCAAAGTAGATAACCTTTCCAACTATTTTATTTTCCAAGAGTTTTGGACCTTCCCAAGGTAATAGAAACTCATACTCTATCCTTTTACCTACATTTTCCAAAGAAATGCCCTTGCTAATGTGCCCAGCTACAGGTGCAAAAACATCCCTCCCGTGAAAGGTTTCGTTAACTCTCGGCAAGGTATATCTCTCTATTTTATAAGCCAAGATGTCCTCTTTTATATCTTTCAAAGCAAGATCAAAGATGCCGTTGTGAGGACCTACAAAGAAGTATTTACCGCACTTTATGGCTATAGGCTGTCTCTGAGAGCCTACCCCTGGGTCTATTACACACACAAAGATGGTGTTTTCTGGGAAGTACCCATAGTGAGCTTTTAGCAAAAGAGCTCCCTCAAGCACATTGAAGGGTTCTACTTGGTGGCTTATATCCACAAGCTGAAGCTCTGGATTTATAGACAACATAACCCCTTTCATGACACCAACAAAACCGTCCCTTGTGCCAAAATCCGTAAGAAGTCCCACTATGGGTCTCATGTTAAAGCTTGAAAATTTTTATCATCTGACTCAAATTATAATTGAGGTTTGAGCCATGGATATAGCATACCTTGAGGATTTACTATTTAAAAGCGTTGCCAAAGAGATAGAAGATCTGTACCAAGAGGTTCTGCAGATGTATAGCTTCGATGAGGAGGTGCTTAACATTGCCAGAAGCATAAAAGGTATGTGTGATTACATTCTGAATATATACAGGGAGATACCTAATCCCGAAAAAAAGTTAGACGCATCTCTCTACACTACCCTTTACAATGTACTCAAAGATATGAAGGTAACTCTGTACGACCTTACAGTAGCAGAGGGAGAACAGCTTTACTATGTCATATCTTCTGCATACCAAAAGCTCAACGGTGCCAATAATCTTCTTGAAAGGCTCACCTAATTAGTGTAAGCACGGCAGATGTTACCGTCTGTGGATGGATTTGCAAACACTCGTAAGTTTTTAGCTTACAATGGCCTTTTCCGTGAGGATCACAAGGTTGACATTCTAAGTTTTTTAGGAGAACTATCCCTTCATCTGGATACAAAGAAAAGCCTAAGGTGGGGTGTGTACCTCCGTATATCTGAACTGCTTTTGTGCCTACCGCCCTTGCCACGTGTAAAAGCCCAGAATCATTACCCACAAAAGCGCGAGCCAACTTGATAACTGCCAGAGTATCAACAAGAGAAAGCTCACCGCACAGATTCACACCCTCAAACCCTTCTGTCAACAACCTATCTTTTGTATCCCCTACTAAAACCACCTTTACACCTTCTTTTTCTAGAAGGTCTGCCACTTGTTTAAAATAAGGATACCTTTTTTTCTTATACCTTGCACCCGGTGCTATACATACAAAGTTATTTCCAAGCTTTTCCTTCCACACTCTTAGCCTTTCCTCTGAGATCTCTATGTTAGGTCTAAACCCCTTATGACCGATAGTTTCCAGATAAGCGTCTATCACATGGTAAGGCTTCCTGAAAGCTTTTATATATACTGCTAATCTCCTCCTTATGCTCTGTTTATTATAGCTCTTCCAAGAGCCTCTTATGAAAAGCCTGAGAAAGATAGTCTTTAGGTTTTTCTGAAGGTCTAAGTATAAATCAAAACCTTCCAATTTCTTAATGGTATTCTCTTGAAAAAGTTCTTCCTTCTTTACCTGTATTACGTTTATCCTTCTGTCATCTTCAAAGATTTCTCCGTAAGGTTCAAAGGTAAGAAGATGAGGATGATAACCCATATCTCTGAGTGGTTCTATAATGCAAGAGGATAGCACTACATCGCCTAAGGAGGATAATCTCACAACAAGAGCTTTCTTATCCACCGCTAACAGGGGGTATAAGAGCTACCCTTTCGTCGCCTTTGAGCTGGTAATTATCATCTACATACTCCTCGTTAACCGCAAACTTGATCCTCTCCAAAATGTCTTTGAGGTCTGGGTATCTACGAACAAGGTAAAGCCTAAGTTCTCTCACGCTACCATTAAAAGCTATTTCTTCTTGATCCTTCTTCAATTTTTCTCTCAGTATGGAAAAGTAAAGAAGTTTCATTTTATTTAATATAAAACCTAAGAGTCTCTCATCAAACTCAAGAGGATGATCCTCCTCCCTGGTTGTACCCCCTCCTTCTTAACACCTTCTTAACACTAAATATTATGAATTAAAAGTATGGAAGGTATTGAATATAAAGTTACTGTTATTGAATTCAGTGAAGAGCTCTTGACTGGTATTCCAGAAATGGACGAACAACACAAAAAACTGGTTGAGCTTTTGAACAAGGTTGTAAGCGTTCTACGAGAGGGCAGAAGGGAAGAAGCAAGAAACATACTTATTCGAGAGCTTCTTGATTATGTGGAAAGTCATCTTACCTCAGAAGAGGAATTTCTGAAGAGTATAGGCTATCCGGACTGTGAAAATCACAAAAAGGCACATGATGTATTCAGAAAGGAAGTGCAAAGTTTAGCCCCCCATGTTAAAAACGGGGATGAAAAAGCCTTTAGAGATGTGCTATTTCTGACTTGGGGATGGGTTTACAATCACATAGCAAAAACCGATAAGAAGTACGGTCTGTATGCAAAAGAAATGGGGTTTGGGAAGAATCAAAACCGTTAAAGGTCAAAAGGCTAAGTTCAGAGAGCTTTTTTGTGGCATCCTCAAGAAGTTTTTTGTTTTTCTCGTAATGATAAGCTCAGCACATTAGAGGAGCTTTTATAAACCCTGTCAGAAAA
>JAPYWJ010000025.1 GCA_028276405.1 Hydrogenobacter sp. | reverse complement strand
GGACCAACTCTCTTGAGGAAGTGGCTTACGAAAGTGTGAAGCTTTTTTAGGGGCAACTTACTTTTTCGCACAAAATCTAAGTTTATCTCTCTCCCACCTCTAAGGCATTATTTTTAGAACAGCCTCACCTGAAAAGTTGACATCCTCTAATAAGCTATTGATGGAATTTTTGTTTTTCACCCTTAAAAATATCCTTATTGAGTTGATTGAGGAAAAAAGTGGGACTGCTTTACCATATATCAGGATTTCGGATATTGAAAAAAAAGAAATCCTTCTCCCCACCTTCCCCATCCTCCAATCCTTCCACTCCCTCGTTGAGCCACTATTTCAAAAAATCATCCTCAATCAAAAGCAAATAATGACCCTTCGGAAAATCAGAGATACCCTTTTGCCTCTGCTTGTATTCGGTAAATTAAGAGTGGAGGAGGTATAAAATTATGAGAAAGGATGAAACTTTTGTAAAATCACTCAATATGATTATAGAACTTTTTAAGGAAACTCTCAATACTGGCGTTAAAGCTTATTTATTTGGTTCAAGCGTTAGGGAAGATTACAAGAAGTTTTCAGATATTGATATTGCTTTAGAAAACGCAGACAGCAAAGCCATAACACTTCTTAAATACAAGTTGGAGGATTTGAATATACCATACAAGGTTGAAATTATTGACCTATCCAAAGCATCTAAAAAGTTTAAAAAAGAGATATTTAAAAACGGAGTTTTGATATGGAAAAATTGAGGGCAAAACTTGAAACTGCACAAAGGGCTTTGAAAACTTTTGAAGAGAGGCAAATAAAATGAATGCGGAGCTTACAGAAAGCTATATGGTTGAAAACTCCGCCATAAGTTGGTTTAAAGAAATCGGCTATTCATACATTCCCGGTTCAGATTTAATTCCTGAGAATGGAGAGAGAGAATCTTATAGGGATGTTATTTTAAAGAGAAGGTTTATCCAAGCAATAAAAAAGTTAAATCCGTCCCTTACTGTCAACCTCGCAGAGGAAGTTTATGAAAAAGTTAGAAATATAGACCATCCAGATTTTATAATTAAGGGAAAAATCTTTTATCGATACCTGACGGAGGGAGTAAAGCTAACTTACAGAGAAGGAAAAGAAGAAAAAACAAGGATCGTAAAACTTATAGATTTTAAAAATCCAGAAAACAACGAATTTTTGGTGGCAAATCAGTTTGAGGTTGAGTATTATCACCAAAATGGCGTTCATAGAAGACCAGACCTTGTGGTCTTTATAAACGGTATTCCCATTGCGGTTTTTGAGCTAAAGGGCTTTAATTCTAATGAAACTGCAAAGGATGCATACAACGATCACCAAGTAAAGATGAAAGATATCCCACAGCTTTATTTGTATTCGCAAGTTATAGTGGCATCCGATGGATACGAGACAAAGTATGGCTCACCTCAAAGTGGTTGGGAAAGATTTTTTAATTGGGAGGGAATTTTTAGCGACGACGATGTAAAAAAGGAAGAGATAACAAAGGGTTCTTACAGATACTTATACCAGGGCAGACAGTTAAACTCCCTTGAAATACTAATAAAAGGTCTTTTTAGAAAGGAACACATAACGGAATTTATAAATGATTTTGTCTTTTACGATAAGACAGATGAGGGTTATGTTAAAAAGATTGCAGGCTATCATCAGTTTTACGCTGTCAAAAAGGCAATAGAGAGAACTAAAAAGTGCGCTCTTGAGGGAAAAACTCCGGAGGAAAGGCGAATAGGTGTTATATGGCATACGCAGGGTTCCGGAAAGTCAATAACCATGCTTTTTTATGCAAGAAAAGTCCTAAAGGAACTTGGAAATCCTCTTTTAGTTTTTATCACAGACAGAAGAGAGCTTGACGAACAACTTTACAATCTGTTTTCTCAAATGTCCATTGCAAAGCGGGCGGAGAGTATAAAAGACCTACAGGATGCTATCAAAAATACCGCAGGTGGAATAATATTCTCAACAATACAAAAGTTCAGCGAAAGAGACCAAGATTATCCACTTTTGACAGAAAGAAGGGACATTATAGTTATAGCGGACGAGGCACACAGAAGCCAATACAGAGAACTGGCAAGAAACCTGAGAAAAGCTATACCCAATGCATCTTTTTTGGGCTTTACTGCCACTCCCATTGAATACGAAGACAGGGATACTTACTTGGTCTTTGGAGAACCTATAAGCATTTACTCCATAGATAAAGCACTAAAGGATGGTGTGGTGGTTCCCATCTACTACGAGGCGAGGCTTGTGGAACTCCACTTAACCAACGAGTTTATAGATGAGGAGTTTGAAGAGATCTCAGAGGGTCTTGAGGAAGAGGAAAAGGAAAGGCTAAAGGCAAAATATGCAAGGCTTGAGAAACTCATACTTAACCCAGAAAGGTTGGAAAAAATAGCAAAGGACATAGTGGAACACTTCAATAAAAGGCTTGAGGAGTTTGAAGGAAAGGCTATGGTGGTTGTCATATCAAGGGAGGTGGCGGTTGAACTTTACAATAAGATAAAAGAAATGCCCAATGCTCCATCAGTGGCAGTAGTAATATCAGGAAACAAACAAAAAGACCCAGAAAAATTCCATCCACACATAAGAAATAAACACCAGATGGAAGAACTACTGAGTAATTTTAAAAACCCAGATAAAGACCCAAAGATGGTTATTGTGGTGGATATGTTACTAACTGGCTTTGATGTGCCATGTCTACATACCATGTATATAGATAAGCCCATGAAAAACCATAACTTACTGCAAGCAATAGCGAGGGTTAATAGAGTTTATAAGGATAAACCGGGTGGGCTTATTGTTGATTATATTGGAATTGCGGATGACCTAAAAAAATCCTTAGCCAAATACACCTTGGAGGCAATAGGTCAATTCTTAACAGATATAAAAAGTGTTATAAATCAACTAAAAGAAGAATACGACATAGTGTCTTCAATGTTTTATGGAATCAACTACAAGAATTGGCAAAACTTAGATCCTCGGCAACTTTCCGAACTTACTGTTTCCGCCTATAACCTTTTAGACACCGAAGAAAAGAAGAAAAATTTCATAAAACACTTCTTAGCCCTGAAAAAACTTTATACCCTTGCAAGCCCACATCCAGAGACCATAAAGATCAAAGATGATATAAGGTTCTTTGAGATGATAAAAAAGATGATAATAAAATACTCCACTACAACATCAAGGGAAATAGCAAGGGATTTAGAGTATGAAATAAACCAGCTTATATCCAAAAGCATCTCTGCCCAAGAACCTATAGATGTTTTTTCATTGCTCAATAAAGAAAGACCGGATATATCTATTCTTAGCGAAGACTTTCTCAGCCAGATAAAGGAGATAAAACAGAAAAACTATGCTATTGAACTATTGGCTAAGCTTTTAAACGACGAAATAAAAATTAAGCTGAGAAAAAATCCGCACAGATATAAAACACTATACGAAAGGTTAAAGGAATTAATTGAAAAATACAATGCAAAAACCCTTGAGGCATCTGAGATAATTGAAAAGCTTGTGGAAATCGCCAGAGAGCTCAGGGAAAAAATACAAGAAGGTAAAAAATTAGATTTGACTGAGGAGGAACTTGCATTTTATGATATGCTTTTGAGTAAAAGGATCTTTGAAAACTACCAAGAAGTAAAGGAAATAGCAAAGCTTATTGTTGAAAAATTGGGAGGCTATGTAACAATTGCTGATTGGAATAATAAGGAAGCCATCAAGGCAAAGATCAGGAGGGCTTTAAGGGATGTGCTTAGGGAAAGACTGAAAAAATATGACTATGATTATATTAGTAAAATAGTAAATGAACTTTTGGAACAGGCAGAATTGGTGTTTGCATGACATAATTCCTTATTGAGCGTTTGGTGTATAATAAAAAACTTATGGTAAATCACAATGTGTTCATAGCTCTTCTTCATTATCCTGCTTTGGACAAACACGGAAAGATAGTGGTCACTTCCTTCACAACTATGGATTTGCACGATATAGCAAGACCTGCAAGAGCTTATGAGATAAATACATATTACATAGTTCAGCCTGTTGATGGTCAGCGTGCGGTAATAAAAAAGCAGTTAGATTATTGGCTCTCCCAAGAGGGATTTAAAACAAACCCAACGAGGAACGAGATAGTAAAAATGGTCAAGCTTGTCTACACTTTTGACGAGGTAATAGAGGACATCCAAAACACAAGAGGAGAAAAGCCCGTGTTGGTAGGTACAGACGCAAGGGATTATCCTAACAAAGTGTCTTATGAGTTTCTCAGGGAGGAGATTAAAAAGAGGGAAAGGGATTTTTTGATAGCTTTTGGGACGGGATATGGCATACCACCAGACCTTATGGCTACCTTTGATTACATGCTTGAACCCGTTTACGGTGCGGGGGATTGGAACCATCTTTCGGTGAGAAACGCCGTAGCCATCATATTGGATAGGCTTTTCAGCAGGAACAGGTGCTAACATGCTCTATCATATATCTTTTTGGCTTAAGGACTACCTGTTTGTTTTCAATGTCTTTAAGTACATTACCTTCAGGTCCCTCTTTGCAGTTATACTTGCTTTTGTGATCACTCTGATAATTACTCCTGTGTTTGTTAAAAAGATGAAAGCTCTTCAGAGGCTCTTCAAGGGCTATGTCAGAGAATACACACCAGAGGGTCATACAGTCAAAAAGTATGTACCCAGTATGGGAGGTTCTGTCATAGTCCTTTCTTTTGTTCTTTCTTCCTTTCTTCTTATGAGGCTTGACCTGGCATACTTTTGGATCATTGTCTTTTGTACTTTGGGTTTTGCGCTAATAGGTTTTGCGGACGACTATATAAAGCTTAAGAACAAAAAAGGCATATCCGCAAAAGTTAAATTTACCGCTCAACTTGTTGTTGCCTTTATTACTGTAATGTTCATACATACCTATACGGAAGTAAACACTAAGCTCTACTTCCCCCTTTTTAAAAACCTTCAGATAGAGCTTGGACTCTTTTATATACCCTTTGCGGTGTTTGTAATAGTTGCTACTTCCAACGCAGTGAACCTTACAGATGGGCTTGACGGTTTAGCGATAGGTCCAGTTATGACTACATGTGCATCACTGGGCATAATAGCTTACGCAGTAGGACATTCTACCCTGTCTAAATACTTAAACATACCTTATGTGCCTTATGCAGGAGATCTCACAGTACTTTGTTTTGCCATAGTAGGTGCAGGATTAGGCTTTTTATGGTTTAACTCTTATCCTGCGCAGCTTTTTATGGGTGATGTGGGTTCCCTGTCTTTGGGTGCAACCATAGGGGTGATAGCTCTAATTTCCAAGTCAGAGCTTTTGCTCCCCATAGCGGGTGGAATATTTGTTTTTGAAACTCTGAGCGTTATTCTTCAAGTAGCTTACTTTAAGCTTACAAAGGGCAAAAGGCTATTCAGGATGGCTCCCTTTCACCACCACTTGGAACTTTCAGGTATACCAGAACCTAAAATAGTTGTGAGGATGTGGATAGTGTCCATGCTTCTTGGCATACTGGCGGTATCCACCCTAAAACTCAGGTGAAGCTTTTTTCTGTTGCACTCTTTTCAAACTCATTCCCCGTGCTATAATTATAACATTATGATATACTCAGAAACTGTAAAGTATGCGTTGCTGGCCCTGTCCTACTTAGCACTTAACAAGGACAGGCTTGTAAAAGTTGAAGAGATAGCCGAAGTGCAAAAGATTCCTAAACCCTTCCTATCCAAAATATTCCATAAGCTGGCAAGGGAAAGACTGCTAAGATCCTATAAGGGTCCTACAGGTGGTTTTACTCTTGCGGTTCCTCCCGAGCAGATAACCATAATGGATGTTATACGTTGTCTGGACGAGGACTACAAGTTAGATTACTGCGCTTTGAGGCCCGGAAGGTGTGAAGAGTGGCAGGTATCCCCTTGTGGAGTACACGAAAAGTGGACACACTTGAGAGAAGTCATCCTTGACTACCTTAAGACCACTACCATAGCTCAGTTGGCACAAGTAGAAGAAAAACACCGGTGATATTATGAAGAAGGTAGCTTTTATTACCATAGGTTGCAGGAGCAACGAATTTGATACGCACTTTATGGCTCATAATTTCAGACAGAGGGGTTATCAAGTAGTTCAAGATGAGCCTGCAGACATTTATATAATAAACACCTGCAGTGTCACATCTGGAGCAGAAAGGTCTTCCCGTCAATTTGTGTATAGCTCCAAAAGAAGGAATCCTTCAGCTTTAATAGTAGTTACGGGATGCTACGCTCAGACAAACCCACAGGCTCTTGCCCATCTCAAAGAAGTAGACCTTGTTGTAGGCAACACTCACAAGAAGGATATTCTCACCATAGTGGAGGAGTACTTAGAAGGTAAGGAAGAAAGAGTTTATGTGGACAACATATTCAAGCAAAGAGAGGTAGAAAACTTTGATGTGGTCACCCATTTTGAAAAAGTGAGGCCCTTTGTTAAAGTCCAAGAAGGTTGCAACAGGTTCTGTACCTTTTGTATTATTCCCTTTGCCAGAGGTAAGTCAAGAAGTGTACCCAAGGAAAAAGTAATACAGGAGGTAAGGCTTCTTGCAGATAGGGGCTTTAAAGAGATAGTCCTTACGGGAACCCAGCTCACTCAGTACGGTTTAGATATAGGAACAAGCCTGTATGAGCTCTTAAAAGACTTACTTGAAATAAAGGGAATAGAGTTGATAAGACTTTCTTCTGTATATCCTTCGGAAATAAC
This sequence comes from Hydrogenobacter sp., assembly GCA_028276405.1. Taxonomy (GTDB): domain Bacteria; phylum Aquificota; class Aquificia; order Aquificales; family Aquificaceae; genus Hydrogenobacter. The sequence continues at coordinate 13,233 of JAPYWJ010000025.1, read as the reverse complement.
CAGCAACCTTCTTAACCTTTTACTTATAGAGGAAAAAATAGCACCTCACTTTCACATACCCCTTCAGAGTGGTTCCGATAGGATACTAAAGCTTATGAAAAGGGACTACCAAGTAAAAGACTATGTAAGTTTAGTTGAGAGAATAGTTAAGCATAGACCCTTATCTGCCATAGGCACAGATATTATAGTAGGCTTTCCTTCTGAAGGGGAGGAAGATTTCCAGATCACTTACAAGCTTTTACAGGAGCTACCCATCTACTACATGCATGTGTTTCCTTATTCGGACAGAGAAAAAACCAAAGCCTCTGCCATGAAGGAAAAGGTCAGTGAAAAAGTAAAAAGGGAAAGGGTAGACCTGCTTAAGGCTCTTGATAATGTAAAGAGGGAAGAGTTTATCAGGAAAAATGTAGGTAAAGAGCTGAGGGCTCTGGTAGTAGCGGAAAACGAACTGTTGACAGAAAACTACATCAAACTACAAAAAGAAGGTTTTAACTCTGTGGGCGAGCTTGTAAGGATAATAGTCTGAAAAAACCACCCCCAAAGGCGAGGGTGGTGAGGAGGTGTGCCATGAGGAGGGGTTTTAAGGATTTAAAAATATACTGATTTAACAGACTAAAATATGATCGCTGTCAGAAAGTAATCGGAAATTAGTAATAGCATGGAAGATACTACCACACTGTTTGTAGTTGCACGCCCAACCCCTTCCGTTCCACCGCTCGTGTAAAATCCAAAATAACAACTAACCGCAGATATTACAAAACCAAAGAACAAGGCTTTGTAAAGCCCCCCTATAAAATCATAAAGTTCTGTAAGATCTCTCATCTTCTCCCAAAAGAGGTAATCGTTAACTCCAAAGAGCTTCACCGCTACAAACCATCCTCCAAATATTCCTGAAATGTCTGCTAACAGAACAAGCATGGGCACGCCTACAATCCCTGCAAAGATTCTGGGACTTATGAGGTAGCTTACAGGGTTTATGCCCATAACCTCTAAGGCATCTATCTGTTCCGTTATCCTCATGGTACCTATGTTAGCTGTCATAGCAGAACCTACGCGAGCAACCACCATCAGAGATGCCAACACTGGTCCCAACTCTCTTCCCATGGATATGGCAACCACAGCACCTATGAGGAACTCCGCATTAAACCTGTGAAAGGTGCTATAAGTTTGCAGAGCTATTACACCACCAGAGAATATGGAAGTTATGGCAACAACAGGAACTGTTTCAGCTCCAAGGTAGGCAAGATGTTTTATGAAGTGTATCTTCTTAGGTGGACGGAAAAACATGAAGTAAACACCCATAAGGGTGAGTATGACTCCCCTTCCTATCTCTTCAATAACTCTCAACATGCCTTAAGTATGCCTCGTACCTGCGTTTTATCTCTTCCATAAAATCCCCACCGAGTTTTTCAAGTAGAGCATCTGCGATCACTATGGCAAGCATAGCTTCTGCTACAATGGATGCAGCAGGTACCGCCACCACATCGCTCCTCTCTTTGCCAGCTTTTACCTCTTTCCTTGTTTCTATATCAACACTCCTCAAAGGCTTTGTAAGGGTAGGAATAGGTTTCATAACCGCACGAACCAACAAAGGCATGCCATTTGTTATACCACCCTCTGTGCCACCCAAGTTATTGGAATACCTAAAGTATCCTTTTTCCTCAGACCAGCCTATCTCATCATGCACCTCAGAGCCAAACCTTCTCCCAGCTTCAAAACCCATTCCAAACTCTACACCTTTTATGGCATGTATGCTTAAAATAGCCTGCGCTATTCTACCATCTATCCTTTTGTCCCACTGTATATGACTACCAAGTCCCGGAGGTACACCCACTGCAAAAACTTCAAACACACCACCTAAGCTCTCACCCATTTCTCGCGCTTTATCTATCACCTTTATAAATTCCTCGTCCTTTGAAGGGTCTGGAAATCTCACCAAGGACTGCTCTGCTAGTTGGTGCTTTCTGATGAGGTCCTGCTCTTCTATGGTTGGAGCACACGCACCTATACTTACTACATAACTACCTATCTTTATACCTAGCTCTTCTAAAAATCTTTTACAAACTGCACCTACAGCTGTTCTGGCTGTAGTTTCCCTTGCAGAAGCTCTTTCTAATATGTTTCTCAAATCCCTTTGGTTATACTTTATACCTCCTACAAGGTCCGCATGACCAGGTCTTGGCCTCGTAAAAGGTGGAACATTTGAAGGTCTTTCCCCTTCTACAGCCATTTTTTCAGACCAGTTTTCCCAGTCTCTATTGGAAATTAGCATGGCTATAGGACTTCCTAAGGTTTTACCAAAGCGCACGCCCGAAAGGATCTGTACCTGATCCTTTTCTATTAGCATTCTTCCTCCTCTCCCGTACCCCCTTTGCCTTCTTTCTAACTCCTTGTTTATGTAATCTGAACTTATCTCAAGATTAGCCGGTATGCCCTCAACTATGCAAACTATAGCCCTTCCGTGGGATTCACCAGCGGTCAGAAACCTTATAGGCATCAGCCCTTTCTTACCGCTTTGATAACTTTACCCGCCTTTAGGCACTTGGTACACACATAGACTCTTCTTACACTCCCGTCGCTTAGCAGTATTCTCATCTTGTGAAGGTTTGCCTTGAAAGTTCTTGAGTTTTGCTCTGCAGAGAAAGTTACGCTCTTTCCAAATTTGGTGGTCTTTCCACAAACATAACACCTTGCCATCTTTTACCTCCTACTAAAAGTAAGTATTATAATGTGTAATGACATGAATGTGGGTATAATCGGTTATGGCAATATGGGAAGTAGTTTTGCAAGGGGACTAAAAGAAAAGGCAAGTAGGATAGTAGTTTTTGATATCACTGAGGAAAAACTTAAAAAAGCCTTAGAGGACGGTTTTGGCGTTGCAAAGGACCTTTACTTTCTGGTAAAAGAGTCTCAGTGGATACTTTTGGCAGTAAAGCCAAAAGATGCCAAAAGCGTACTGGAAAACCTAAAAGAAGTTTTTGAAGATAGACTGCTTATAAGCATAGTTGCGGGGCTAAGTATCGGCACTATGGAAAGCTACTTGGGGAAGAAGAAGATTATAAGAGCAATGCCTAACCTAAATGTTGCGGTTCAAAAGGGTGTTATAGCATATACCTGTAATTCAGAAGTTAGCCAAGAGGAAAAGGAGGATGTGGTGAAGGTTTTTTCATCTTGTGGTAGTCTATACGAAATAGGCGAGGAATTGATGAATGCCTTTACCGCGATGGCAGGCTCTGGTCCTGCCTTTGTTTTTAAGTTCCTCTCTGCGCTCATTATGGCAGGTATTAGAGAAGGCTTTTCTTACGAAACTTCAAGAGGTATAGCTATAGATACTGTGCTTGGCAGTTGTGAGCTTCTCAAGAGATGGGGTGGTCATCCAGAAGAGTGGATAACGAAGGTTGCATCTCCTGGCGGGACTACTGTTGAGGGTATAAAGGTGTTAGAAAACAGAGGCTTTTCTGGGATAGTGATAGAATGTATAGAGAAAACACGAGAGAAAGCCGAGAAACTCTGTTGAAGATAAAAGTGGGAAACATCCACGCAGGCATTACAAGAGAAGGAAAGGGTATATTTACATTAAAACAGACACATTCACAAAAAGTTCATGTGCTGGAAAGACTTACACATGAACTTACAGAAGGTGATGCCCTAATCACTCAGCTAAGAGGAATAAAAATAGGTGTAAAGACTGCGGACTGTGTACCTATAGCTCTTTTGGGAAGGTATACGGTAGGCGTTATACATGCAGGCTGGAGAGGCATAAAAAACAAAATCATTGAGAACACTGTAGATGTATTTAAAAGCTTTGAACCTATAAACCAAGTTGTAGCCTTTGTAGGACCTTCCGCAAAGGCTTGCTGCTATCAGGTAGGAGAAAACTTTAAAGAACATTTTATATGCGTTCACTATAAAAACGGTTCTTTCTTTTTGGACACTCAGGAAGAAGCCATAATAGCACTCAAAAACTTGGGTATCAGGAGATTTATAAAATTAAGTTCGTGCAGTATATGTAATACCAAATATCCGTCTTACAGAAGGGATAAGACTAAAGAAAGACTCTTCACTTACGCGCAGATAGGATGATCACTTTATATCTTGAGTAGTCTTAACTTTACTAAAAGGTCAAGGAAGAACTTGGCAAAGTAGACATTTGATATAAAAGATGCTATACTACCTATGGTAAGGGTTGTGGCAAAGCCTTTGACAGGACCACTTCCAAACTGGAAAAGGATCAGAGCAGCAATAAGCAAGGTTATGTGTGTATCCCATACCACGCTCAGAGATCTTCTGTAGCCTAGCTCTACAGCTTTTCTGAAGGTGCTTCCTGCTCTTAATTCCTCCTTTACCCTTTCAAATATAAGTACATTGGAGTCAACCGCTATACCCATGTTTAGGAGTATACCTGCTATACCTGGCAGAGTAAGAGTTGCTCCAATAAGCACAAGACCTGCCCAAAGGAGCAAGGCATTTAGAAGTATGGATAAGTTAGCGGTTATGCCTGCTGTTTTGTATCTTACTAAGAGTAAAATAACTAAGAGAACAAAAGCTACTGTGCCACCCTTTATACTCTGCTGTATGGCATCTCTTCCCAGAGAGGGACCCACTACCGTTTCCTGAAGGAACTTTACATTGGTAGGTAGAGCGCCTGCTCTGAGGACTATGGCAAGTTCTTTGGCTTCTTCTGGAGTGAACTGCCCTGTTATCTGCCCTCTGTCTGATATCCTACTTCTTATTACAGGAGCAGACATAACTTTTTTGTCAAGGACTATGGCAAGGCGCCTGCCTATATTTTTTTCCGTTGCGGTTCCAAAAAGCTTTGCTCCCCTGTCTGTAAGCTCAAAAGTCACCGCAGGAGCGCCAAATTCGTCCGTGCTTGTGTATGCTGTTTTTAGGTCCGCACCTGTGATCACAGGCAACTTTTCCACCAAGAACCACTCGTTGGGGTTCTTAGAAGGTAAAAGTTCCGTATCTTTAGTAAGCTTTTTTTCGAGCTCCTCTTTTGGACCACTGTCCACCACAAGCTTAAGTTCAAGAAGGGCAGTCCTTCCTACTATGGACTTTGCCTTTTCTATGTCCAAAACGCCAGGAAGCTCTACAAGCACTCTGCCTTGACCCACTTTAGTTATAACAGGCTGAACCACTCCAAGCTCGTCTATCCTTTTTCTTAACACCTCAACGGTTTGTCCTACCATACTTTCCTTTAGCTTATCTATTTCCTCCTCTTTGAACTTTATTAAAGGCTCACCTTTGCTGGTGCTTACCACCACAAATCTCGGAAAGTCCTTTTGTATAATCTGGGATACCTTTTGAGTGTCTTTCTGGTCAAGAATTTCCACCTTTATACCGTCTTTTTGTACGACCAGATCAAGCACATTTATACCTGCAGCTCTTATCTTTTCCTCCATATCCTTTGCGTACCTCTCATACTCTTGGCTAAGGGCGTAGTCCATATCCGGCTCTAAAAGCATGGATATACCACCTTTTAGGTCCAAACCCAAGTTCACAGGTTTAAAGAAAGACACGGCTAGGGCAAGCACCACAAGAAACAAAAGAACAAAAAGGTTAAAGTAGAAATTTCTCATATTACTAACATTATATCATGCTCCTTATACTTTTAAGATAGCAAGACTTTATTCTTTCTGCATTTGCTTTTATGTCCACCGCATTCCATAATTTTTTTCCTGTGAAAACATCCTCCACAACCCTAACTATGTCTTTTGAATTCCTTACCAGAAAACCTGCATTTCTTTCCATCAGATAATCAGCTATGTCCTTTACCTTTTCCAAAAAAGGTCCAAAAAGCACAGGTTTGCGATGATAGGCAGGTTCTAAAAGATTATGTCCTCCTATATTCACAAGCGTCCCACCAACAAAAGCTACATCCGCAAGAGAATATATCCCAAATAGTTCTCCTAAAGTATCAATCACCAGCACATCCCACTCTTCTTCCTTACTGGTTTTAAGAGCACATTTAAAACCTTTAAATTTTTTCACCACCTCCTTAGCTCTTGAAACATGGCGAGGAGCTATTAAAAGCTTAAGGTCAGGAAAGATTTTTTTTAATTCTCCAAAGGCTTCAAGAAGGATCTCCTCTTCTCCTCTATGAGTGCTACCCGCAACAAAGAATTTAGAGCCATTTTTCTGAATATCCAAGTGTTTTTCCTGTGGGTTTTCAAAGATAAACTTTAGATTACCGCAACTTACCACTTGTTTGCATCCGTAGGACTCAAACCTCTCTTTGTCTCTTTCCGTTTTGGTAACGATAAGGTTAAACTTTTTACTCATAAATCGCTCGTATATGCCACCCTTTGCGTAAGCGTTAAGTAAAGCTTTTTTTGCTTTTGTAAAATGGATAAGAAAGGGCCAAAACTCTCTTTCCACTATAAAAAGCATCTGTGCGGATATGCGTTTCTCAAAGTGCCTTACAGTAAAAGGTGTATCTAAAGGTAGTCTTTCTAAAGTATGATAATATTGAGCTTGCTGACTTAAGTAGTTTTTAGCTCTTGGTGAAAAGTAGGTAAGGACTATGGTGTGTTCTTTTATAAGCTCTTTGAGAATAGGTTTCACTGTGTTGAACTCTCCTACGCTGGCTACATGAAACCAAAGGGTTTTCATGTAAAGTTCATGCTTGTTATGTAATCCGCCACTGTGGTTGCTGCAACAGACCGAGGTTTTACCACAGGCTTTAGCCCTTGAGCTAACACATAACCTATAGCTTCTTTGAGGATCACGCTGGAGTTGTGTTCTGGGTTAGGGTTTATATCCAAGTGCACCTCAAAGGGTCTTTTCCCCACCACATTAGATATCTCAAGAGCCATAAATACTGCTCTGCTGACCTCTTCCATAAGTCTCTGTCTTAAAGACTTGATCCTGTTTACCTTTTCCACACGCCAGAAGATCTTTGCCCCTCTACAGGAATCTATGTGTACCACTACAACAGTAACAAAAACAGTTTTTTCCCTTACCTGTCTTGAATCACAGCCCACATAAATAGCAGTATTCTCTGATGTGCCTTTTATGAATTCCTTCACCTCCTCCACATCCTTTATCATAGGCATAAGCTCAAACCCCTCTGCCAAAATCTACATCTTTTACCCAAGTAGGTCTAAAAAATACCCAATCTTTTAGGTTTTCAAAGCTTTTTGAATAACACACCTCACAGATAAGCCCCTTATCCGTCAGCTTGGAATTATCATCACAACACTCGCTTAGATTCCAAAACTCGTAGTTGTCATGGAATATAATTTTTCCGCAGTTAATACACTCATAAAGGGTGTAGCCTTTTAACTGAAGAAAAGCGGAGATGTCCTCACCTTCGGGTAGCTCCTCTACCTCAAGTATTCTTTTGAGAAAATCCTTTTGCTGCTTTGTAAGCTCACTTATCTTCATCAGTAAAAATTATACACATACAAAATACCTTGGGTGAGAAATTCAGAAAAGCTGGAAAAATCCTCTGAAAATAGCCCTTAGTGGGCAGAGGTTTATAATACCCTCAAATCCCACTAAGGAGGTAGAACAATGAATCACCTTAATAGTTTATACCAACAAGTCCTTTTGTCCATCTCCATAGTCTTATCAGACTACGAAAAGCAAGTAAAAGTGGGAAGACCGCCAAAAGTCTCAGACTTACAAATAGCTTGCCTGTATGTCACTATACAGAAGGAGAATGAACTTGCTAATCTTGATTTTAAGCATCCTATCTGGAAAGGAAATAAAACTGATAGTTGATGGCACTATTCTAAGAGTTGCAAACATATACAGTGCACAAACAAGGAAAATAAAGAGAGTTGCTGGAAAGAAATTTTGGGCAAAAAGGAAAAGGAACATCTACAGCTGGGATTACCAAAGGAATGTAAGATTTGAAGAGGTTCATTATGGGCTTTTGGTAATGATTGTTTGCGATAGGAATGGAGTTGTTTATGACCTGTGGGTTCATCCTGCCAGCTATCACGAAGTGAAGTCTGTAAGAATAAGGTATCAAAAGAGTTTGTGGTTTAGGGCGCTTGCGGACAGCTTTTGTCCTATGGGTGATAGAGGGTATAGAGGTTTGGAGTATGTGCATGTATGTGAGGATAAGCCAGAGAAAAGTGTTAGGCAAGTGGTAGAGGCTGTTAATTCTCAGATAAAGCTTTTCAACGGAGTTAGCAGATGGAGGAATATTACGACTTTACTTGCTTACCTTCAGGGTTATACTGTTGGGTATAGTTTTTTCAGGAAGTCTTGGCTGTTTAAATAATTTCTCACCCGAGGTATAAGTAGAAAATTAATACAGAGACCCTTAAGTCCGCAACTTGATCACAGAAAAAAGGTTATACTGCCAGTCCTCTCCTTGAAGTGGAAGAATTTTTGAGTGCCCTTCCTAAGGCTCTAAACCCTAAAATCCCTTTCGTTTATTCTTTGATTTGTTCTTTTCTGGCTCCTCAGGCTACTACTGCATAAACTCTTCAATCCAAGGTTCGTACTCCATAACCTGCTGGAAGGTATAAGGACACTCTTTTGGAAAGTCTTCTTCCTTTGGAAACCTGTCAAAGTATTTTTTGGCTAAGTGTTTATTCTCGTCTTTCTTAAACCAAGTAATTAAGCCATTAACAGCCCTTCTCCAAGCCTTGTACAAACTTTCCCTTTCTTGCGCTATTCTTTTCAACGATGGTATTTCATCAAAGAGGTCTCTTAGTTCCTTTCTTGCTTCAAGAATGCTGTTTTTCCAACTACTACCCATATACTCATTTTCTCTGAAATGTTCCCACTTGTAGAGATGCTCCATAATGCGTGTCATATGACCAATCATACCTTCATAGTGTCTTTTAGCCATATCCTCAATCTCCTCTAAGAGGTTCTCCCAATCTACAAGCTCGTATTCTCTGTTTTTGAGGAGCTTTAGGTTCTCCAGTACCCACAAATAAAAGTCCTTTTCATAAAGCTCTTTAAGGTTTTGGGTTTTTTGTTCCATAGGTTTTAATATAAGCCCTGATCTTTCTTGGAGTATTACTCCAAACATGTGAACTAAATTCATTACAAGCATAAACGAAAAATCAAGGTCTTTGGTGAGAGTATTAGTTATTCAGGATCAAAACTTACCACTCAGAAAGCCTTACTTGCTTTAAGGCTAACATAATAACCCACACCCATCTGGATACCATTGAGCTTTTGATAGACAGGTTTGACAAAATCTATACCGATAGTAATACCCTTAATTTTAGCATTTAAACCGACGCCCACATCAACACGCTCACCGCCTTGATAATCTGGTTGAAAGTCTGGATCCTTGAAGGTAGGATGTTGAGAAAAGAACTCCTTGTTTAATTTATCTTCACCCTTTATCCCACCCCACTTGGAATATCTAACACTTACATTGGGCACCAAAAGATCCGATAGCATATATCCGACCCATCCCACCGTGCCAAAAACGTGCCCAAACCTGTAGCCTTCTTTGTTCCTGCCAGTTCTGATGGTTGCGTTAGCCTGAAGCCCAGCTCCTAACTTGCCGTAGGTGTAAGTGTAAGTTAAGGACGGCAAAAGGTCATAGGTGCCAGAGCCTAATTGCATGCTGTATGCTCGCAAAGGCACCTCATCTTCATGTATCATATGTACATGAGTTTTATTGGTCTCCCCCGTAGGAAGACTTACACCCATACCAACTATAAGGCTATTGCCACCACCTTGTGCCACCAAATAATCAGCGGATAAGATGGTATCACCCAGCCCCCTTGAAGCATGATCCGTCTTTCCATCGTGATGAAACATCCTCATCTCCTTGTCCGTATACTGCACCATACCCATAACTGTCAATTTATCAGTAAGACCATACATTAGCTCCACCATGTGCATCTGCATTTTCATCCAGTCAGAAAACACATGCCCATGAGCTTTGGGATTGCCAGTTATTTCCTTTATTTTGCTGTTTATGATGCTGGCATCCGTGGGTAATTTGTGAGTGCCTGCATAGTAATTACCCATCCACATATACATACACCTGTAAGTTAGCATAAACTGACCTTTTTGCATCACATGGTCTCTGCTTATATCCGCCGGGGAAACAAGGGTGCATTATGGAAGATACCATGCTCGTGGGTGTGTACTTCTTGAGATAAGGATAAACCGCATACCGAAAACATTGAGAGACAACAAATATAAGCCTTCTTCATCTAATTTAATGTTATTTTAGCTCAAGTTAAGCAACAAAGTAAATCTTGCCAAACTGAGCATATAATAAAGAGTTATGGATGAAAGATTTAGAGAATCAGAAGAGGTAAGAAAACCGGAGGTGGTAGAGGAAAGCATATGGGTGGCCGGAGAAGCGGTAAAGAAAGCTCCCAAAATGTACGGTGTACCTACAGGTGTTGAAGGACTTGATGAGCTTTTCTTTACCGCAGAAGTTCAGGAAGGTAAGGTAATAAAAAAATCCTTAGGTGGCATACCGGCGTATTCAGTTACAAACATAACGGGCGTTTCTGATACAGGCAAAACTCTTATAGCGGAACAGTACACTATAACACAGGCAAAAAGAAACGAACCCGTAGCTTTTATAACCGTTGAAGCACCTGCACCTTTTGTGAGCGTAGGGTTGCGCGAAAGGGCAAAGGCTATGGGTATAGATTTTGAAAGTGTGCAAGATAGAATAATTCTCATAGATGCGGCAAGCCACTCAAAGTTAAGAGAAAACATCCCAGACTTACTTGCTACCTTAGCGCATGCCATAAAAACCTATAAGATAAGACATGTGGTGATAGACTCGGTTACAGGTTTGTATGAAGCAAAAGAGATGATGGCAAGGGTAATAGTAAGACAACTTTTTAATTTCATGAAGAAGTGGTACCAAACAGCCATATTTGTATCACAAAAAAGGAGTGGACACGAGGAACTAACTGCGGAAGCAGCGGGTGGTTATGCGGTAAGCCATATAGTGGACTGTTCCATGGTGCTTTCTAAGGAACTGATCCTTACTCAGGCACAATCAAAGATATACAAAAAACCAGTAGGGGAAATAGTCAGGCTTTTTCGGATAGATGGTTGTAGGCTTTGCGGACACGATACAAGCACACACTTCATGGAGATAACAGAGCTTGGTCTTGTGAGAATAGGTCCTGTCCTTTCTGCAGGATGATGTACCGCGTAAAAGCCTGTGGGATAACCCATAGAGGGAAGATAAGGGAAAAGAACGAGGATGCTTTGCTTATAAACGACAAACTTATTCAGGAAGAGATGATGAGCTCTCCCTTATGTGTAGAGGAAGAAAAGGATTACTTTCTGTTTGCGGTGGCGGATGGATTGGGAGGGCATGCATGTGGTGAAAGGGCAAGCCTTATGGTCCTTAAGACTCTTATGGAGGAAAAACCCCACTCTGCAGAAAGTATAAATATGGCTTTGCATAAAGCAAGAGATAACCTTGAAGCTTTTGCACAACAAAATCCTGATTATTACGGTCTTGGTTCCGCATTAGCTGGTCTGACCCTTACCCAGAAGGATATCATAGTATTCAATGTGGGGGACTGCAGGGTTTACGGTATAAAGGACAATAAGGCGGAAAAGCTCACTCAAGATCACACAGAGGTAGAAAGATTAGTCAAGCTTGGCTACATCACGGAAAATCAGGCCAAACAACATCCCAACAGGCATATACTTACATCTGCACTTATCGGTTCTTCTTCCTTTAGGGAGTTTGAGGTTTTTATAAAGAGCGTAAAAGACTACAGAAGTTTTCTCATATGCTCTGATGGACTTTGGGAGCTTGTAGAGGATTACGAGCTAACATTACCACCTTCTGAGCTTATGGGTCTAGCTCTTTCAAGAGCCGCTACAGACAACATAACCCTTGTAAGGGTTGATATCATATGAGGAGGTTTTTATTAATAACGCTTCTTTTTGTCATGAGCTGTGCAAAGGCTATTGATTTTAGCTCGCTTATTCTTCCGGAAGATGAAGAAATACGCATAGGGAAAAGCTACATACCTTATGCCATAGAAGAGAGCGACGGTCTATACCCGGACAAAAGAGTCCAAGAGTATGTCAGAAACATCGGTATGAGTATTGCAAAACATACACCCAGAAGACTACCTTATGAGTTTTTTGTAGTAAATTCAGAGGCGGTTAACGCCTTTGCACTTCCGGGGGGACCCGTATTTATCACGAGGGGACTTCTGCTTAAGCTAAATAGCGAGAGTGAGCTTGCAGGAGTGTTGGGACACGAACTTGGTCATATAAACGCAAGACATCATGCAAAGTTTTTAGAAAAGATGTATGCTATAAACCTGCTATTTAACATAAGTTCCGTTCTTTTGGCTGATAAACCTTATGCTCAGGCGCTTTTGCAGTTTGGTCAAGTGGGAGGTCAGCTTTTGGCTCTTAAGTTCAGCAGAGATCAGGAAAAACAGGCGGATGAACTTGGAGTTGTGTATGTGCTAAAAGCTGGGTATGACCCAAGGGGACTGTTGGGTGTTTTTGAAACTTTTAAAAAGATGGAAAGGACAAATGTGCCCGAATGGCTCCAAACACACCCTCTTCCTCAAAGTAGAATAGAGGATGTGCAAAGGGAGATAGAAAGCATAAAGCCCTCAGGAAGTTTCATATACGACACAGATGAGTTCCAAAACATTAAAAAGCTTTTGAAGCAAACAGAAGACTCTTACAGGGAGTTTTACGCAGGCAAGAGAGCTTATCAGCAGAAGAACTACTCAACGGCTCTCTCTCATTTCACCAGAGCCGTGGAACTTTACCATGATAACTACGAAGCGCACCTTTACATGGCTTACATACTTGCAAAGGAAGGCAGTACACCACAAGCACTTAGACAGGTTCAGACTGCTTACTCTATAATGCCCGAAGTTTTTTCTACAAACTATGTTTATGGTTTTGTGCTTTTCAAAATGGAGAAATACTCAGAATCCGTACAAAAACTTGAGAATGCCAGAAGGCTTATACCTGATTATGCAGACACTTACTATTACCTTGGCAGGAACTACGAAGCCCTAGGGAATATTTCAAAGGCAGTATATCACTACAAAACTGCTTTAGAGTTGTCCCAAGGTAAAGCAGAGTGGTCAAAAGATGCTCAAGAAAGGCTCAGAAGATTACAAAATATGTGGTAAAATTTTGAGATGATCTGGATCACAGGAGGTGCGCAATGACCGCCAAGCTGATCTTTAACACTCAAGACCACAAAGTAGCTTTCTACGAAGAACTTACACCTGCAAGCGCAGTGCAGGCAAATCAGTACCTTATAATACACAAGGGTGA
>JAPYWJ010000050.1 GCA_028276405.1 Hydrogenobacter sp. | reverse complement strand
TATTTAAATAACCTCTTAAATAGCGCCAAAGAGCCTCCTTATACGGGTCCTTTCCCACCATATGGTTATAGAATGGCTTTTACCACCAAGTGCACCCAATGCCATCCACGGGTGCATGGTTCGGATTATCCTTCCTTGTCTGTTCCTGGTCAAGGTAAAGCTTTAACAAGATAATAAGGGAGGTGAGTGTATGGTCAAGAAAACATTAAAAGTTTTCACGGTATTAAAAGCCCTTTCGCTCTTAGTTTTAAACTCCTATGCAGGGGAAAATCTTGAACTACTAAAGTTTAACGGTGAGATTTCTCCAGGAGTTCATAGCGTAGGCTTTTCCGGGAAAAAAATAAAGGTTGGCGAATACGATGTAATGAAAACAGAAGTGCGGCCAGATTTAAAATACCTTTTCAATGCTACTTGGAAAGATATTCGCTTTAATGTCTTTGGAAATTATTTTGAGGATAACGATCAGTCCCATAACTTAGGGTTAGATTTAAAAAGGATCCTTACCTCTGATTTTATATTCTATCGTTTTTGGCATTGGCTCGACCATGACCCATTAACTAATCTTGCCGGAGCCGCAACTAAAGTAAAAGGTGGACCCGCTAATCCTCCTTATGTCACCTTCACAGATAATGATCCTTTAAGAAAGTATGGCATTGCCTATTCTGAAGTAGAAAGTAAGACCACCTTTAGGCTTCCCGTAGACCTTCCGGTTGCCTTGAAGGCGTTCTTTGATTACAGGAAGGAGATGAGAGACGGTAAGATGCAAGCTCTTACTATGGGTGGAAAATGTTCAGCCTGCCATGTAGTAGGGCATACCAAGAAAGTGAATGAATCTACCGAAGATTTTAAGGTTGGGTTGATAGCCTCTCATGCTACACCGCATGCAAGCTTTAACCTTAGCTATGACTATTTGTACAGAAGGTATGACGGCGGGAGCGCACCTTTAGCCTACTATGATAGACCTTTACATCCTGAAACCGGATTACCAGTCTTTGATGACAGGATCCAGTATCAAAATCAAAGACTTCCCTTTGCTAAGTTTCCAGATTCAAGCAAATGGGCTCATACGATAAAAGGAAGCGCTTATCTTTCTAATTATCGAACAGGGGTTTATGGCGGGGCTACGATTTCCCACCTAAAAAATAAAGAAACCGACTTAACTTCTAACCAAAAAGTTTATTTCTTAAACCTCTCAAACTCTCTTATACCACGGCTTTCCGTCAACTTCCATGTGAGATGGTTAGATATAGCAAACGCTGCTTATTATGTAGATGTGATAGAACCAATATCTATAGCAGGACCTAACCAAGGTTATACTTGGTATCAACACAACGCATCCTTACCGTATAAGTCTTTTAATCCTGACTTTAAGAGAATTTCTGCAATGTCTCGTGAGGAATTGGAAGCTGGGGTAAATCTAAGTTATTTGCTCACGAAGGGTGTTAGCTTAAAGGGTAGTTATACTTGGAAGCAGATTGATAGGGATAACGACTATTATACTTTAACAGGAGATAAGGAGCAGCGGCACACAGTTAAATTAGGGTTGAATGCAAGATACATGACGCCCTTGATCAATCGACCCGCAACCACAAGGATTAGTTATAAGTATGAAGCCATTTCGCATCCCTTTGGCAATCCCAAAGGGGCTTTCGTAGGTATAGTAACACCGCCTACGGTTGTATTTGGAACTCCCTGGAATGGAACGCAATACTGGCAACTCCAAGAGATGAGAAATGTTGCCCTCACCAACAGACCTAAAAGGGTTAATGACATAAGGTTTGACAACACTATCATGATTTCTGATAGAAGCACTTTAACGCTTTTCTACAAGTATACAAAGGAAAAGAACGACTATGTTGGATGGGAAAACTGGAAGCATGAACCATCTATTACCTTATGGTATGCCCCTAACATAGCAAGCCTTGGTCTGCCGGGAACATTGGATATTACGCTTTCTTACATGTATAGACGGAGTAAAACGCATACCCTATTCAATTTACCCCTCTACGATGGCTGAGCTGGCGCTATTGCAACGGCTCCAGGTGTAGGAGCCACAATTTATGGTTCAAAGTGCACCAAGGCTGACTACAACTTTGAAAGCAATGTTGCCATCTTTAACATGAATTACCTTCCTATGGAAAAGCTAAACTTTAACCTATCTTTTGTCTATACAGACTCAAGGGGACATATTATGAACTTTCAGTTAGATGGTCCAGTAACTGCTAATGAGCTTAAATATTCTAACTATTATAACTACGACTTTTCTATGGTACCCAGTTATTCAGACCTTGATATTAGGACTTACGACCTAATCTTCTCTACTTCCTACAAAATAAGAAATAATCTATCCTTAGGTATACAGTATAATTATCGTTACTACGAAGATAAGAAACCTTATTTAGGAACACCGGAAAATCCTTATAAAAACTCCGGACAGGCACACATAGGATTGATCGGCATAAATTATAAGTTTTAACTATTTTGTTCGAGCCCCCTCATTTTTCTGAGAACTTCCTAAAAACCGAGGGGGCTCGATATCTTAATTTTTAAAGCCCTTCTCGGTGGAGCTTAAAAGTAGTACGTTTAGTGATAAAAATTCCCCTTGTTTACCTCAGGATAAGGTGCCCAAGTGTCTCGCCTTTCGAAAGTATGGGAAGGTTCAAGATTTAAAAGTGCCTACTATACTTTTTGTGTTATTACCCTTTATGCAGTGGAAGTAAGCACAAGAAAAATTATTCAGTTTTTGGGAAGTATTTATGGTGCATACTATTCACTCCAAAGCGTTTCTCGGTTAATTTTGGATATTTGGGTTTGAAGGGGAAAGTGCC
Organism: Hydrogenobacter sp.; assembly: GCA_028276405.1. Lineage (GTDB taxonomy): Bacteria > Aquificota > Aquificia > Aquificales > Aquificaceae > Hydrogenobacter. Next base: position 1,840 of record JAPYWJ010000050.1, on the reverse strand, counting down.
AAGAATTGGGAAAACCTTTAAGAGAGTTAAACCGGCGTAGAGTAAAGAGAGTTCAAGTTTTTATTACGAATGATATACCTGGGATAGAAAATTCTATAAAGATGGTTTATCCAAGTTCAGAATGGCAATTTTGGGTATGACATACGGTAAGGAATTCTTTAAATAAGGTGCGGGCAAAAGATAGAGGTTTATTTGCAGAAGATTTAAAAAGGGTATATAGAGCAGAAACAGAAGAAAAAAGCTAAGGAAGGGATAATAAAAGGGATACTATGTTGATTTAGATGGTGCGATTTTTTTTTTCATTGACAAACGATTTGTATTATATTAAAAAACTAATTCGAGAAAAAGAGACGGATAGATGTTAGATTTTATATTTAAGCCTAAAAGCATTGCCATAGTTGGAGCATCTGCGGACGAAAAAAAGATTGGACATGCCATCCTAAAAAATCTCATCACCCAAGGATATACCGGTAAAGTCTTTCCCATAAATCCAAATTCAAAGGAGATCCTTGGGCTTAGATGTTATCCGTCGGTATCGAAAGTAGGAGAAGATATAGACTTAGCGGTGATTGTGGTTCCTGCAAAAGTAGTCTCTTCAGTGGTAAAAGAATGCGGAGAAGTTGGAGTAAAAGGGGTGGTAGTAATCAGTGCCGGCTTCAAAGAAACTGGAGAGGAAGGAGCAAGGCTTGAACAGGAAGTTGTGGAGCTGGTAAAGAAATATGGAATGAGGATGGTAGGACCTAACTGTTTAGGAGTGTTCAACACTGAAATAGGGATGAACGCAACTTTTGCCCCAGACATCCCCCCTAAAGGTAGGGTTTCTTTCTTTTCTCAGTCTGGCGCTTTAGGTGTCGCCTTAATAGATTGGGCGATTGGGAGCGGTTTTGGGTTAGGAAAGTTTGTTAGCTTTGGAAACAAGGCTGACCTTAATGAAACAGACTTCTTGGAATATTTTGGACAGGATGCAGATACCGATATCATTCTTGGCTATATAGAAGATGTCAAAGAGGGAAGGCGTTTTATTGAGGTAGCTACCGAGGTAGCAAAGAAAAAGCCGGTTATCATCATTAAATCTGGAACAACTGAAGTTGGTGCCAGAGCAGCTTCCTCCCACACAGGAGCTTTAGCTGGCTCAGATAGGGCTTTTACCGAAGCCTTTAGAAAGGCAAGTATAATAAGGGTTGAAGGAATAAAAGAGCTCTTTGAAGTTGCTGAGATTTTCAAAAGTAGAAAATTTCCTACAGGCGAAAAACTTCTCATTGTTACCAACGCTGGCGGTCCCGGGATTATTGCTGCAGATACTGCAGAGAAAAACGGACTAAAGCTATATCCTTTGACTAAAGAATCCATCGATTTCTTAGCTGAAAGGTTACCCCCTACAGCAGCTCTTTACAACCCTGTAGATGTAGTAGGTGATGCCACCTCAGAGAGGTATCTCTTAGTTTTAGAAAAAGCTGTTTTTGACCCAAATGTAGATGGTATATGTGTTATCCTTACGCCTCAGGCTACTACAGATGTAGAAAATGTAGCAAAAGTAGTTGTTGAGAAAGCCAAAAAAACAGAAAAACCTTTTGTGTGTTGTTTTATCGGGGGTCCTAAGGTAAAACAAGGAACACTTCACTTAAAACAAAACGATATAGCTTGCTACGACGACCCGGTTACAGCCATAAAAGCATACAGTAAATTGGTCTACTATGCGAAACACAAAAACCGAGGAGAAGATGAATTTGTAAGGTTCCCTATACCTGATGAAGTCAAAAAAGAAATAAGCCTGATACTTGAAGCCCTTAGAGATGCAGGAGTAACTGTGATAGGTGAAGAAAATTCTATGAAAATATTA
>JAPYWJ010000024.1 GCA_028276405.1 Hydrogenobacter sp. | reverse complement strand
GTTGTTAAACTTCTCAGCATCAGGTGAGTTGCTCACAAGGTGTTTCCACTCTTGGCTTTCTTCTCTTGCAAGGGAATAGACTTTGTAAAGACCTTTAAGTTTACCATATGAGTAAAGACGATAAAAAGCTGGAAACAGCTTTTTTCTGGCTAAGTCTCCCGTCCCACCCAATATGAAGAAGGAAAACCTCTTACTCATCTTTCCTTCTAATCTGGTGTCTGCCAAATTGGTATCTGAGGCCAGCCAAGAGCCTGTCCCTGAAAGAGTTTTCTTGTCTTGATCTGAACCTCATAAAGAGAGCGTCCCCTATGGTGGGTACAGGCACGCCTCTTTGGATGGCTTCTAATAGAGTCCACCTTCCCTCTCCAGTATCTTCTACATAAGCTTTGAGTCCCTCAAGGTCTCCAAACTCCTCAAAGACCTTCTGAGTAAGTTCCATAAGCCAGCTTCTTATAACGCTTCCTGCGTTGTATATCCGCGCTACCTGTGAAAGGTCATACCCAAACTCGCTCTCCTTAAGAAGCTCAAACCCCTCACCTATAGCCTGCATGATGGCGTACTCTATGCCGTTATGCACCATTTTTGCAAAGTGTCCCGCTCCAGACACACCCAAGTAAGCATAACCCCTTCCTTCATAAGACAGATCTTTGAGCGTTTCCTCTATAAACTCAAAAGCTTCTCTGTCCCCACCCACCATAAGACAGTATCCCACCTGCTCACCGTATATGCCACCGCTTACGCCCACATCAAGAAAGTAAACTCCGCGCTCTTTTAGCCTTCTGTGTCTGATTTGAGAATCTCTGTAGTAGGAGTTCCCTCCATCAACCACCACATCCCCCTTTGACAAGAAAGGTGTAAGTTCATCAAGCACCTGATCCACAACTTCATGTGGAACCATGAGCCATACAAACTTTCTCTGAGTTCCAAAGAAATCCTCTAATTGGGATAAGTCCTCAAGTATGTGTGCCATGCCTTTCAAAAGGTCTCTCGCTTTTGGGTCTTTGTCGTAACCTGCTGCACAGTGTCCCTTTGAGTTAAGTCTCCTGATCATACCCCCACCCATCCTACCAAGTCCTATTACAAGGCATTTCATAGAGTAAAATATAAATCTGGAGGTCTGAAATGTTTGAGGGTTTTGAGGAGATAACGGACAAGGAAATTTACGACAAAGCACTGGCAGGAGAAAAACCTGCGGTAGTCATCTTTATACAGCCAAACAACTCTCAGAATGAAGCCTTCTACAAAGTCCTTTTAAAGTTCCAAAAGCTTTACGGAGACAAAGTGAATTTTTATTACATGGATGCTCAAAAGAACACCAGCGCTGAGGACCTGGGCATATTTGTATTTCCTACAGTGCTTTACTTTAGGGATACTATGGAGTTAGAAAGGCACGACTATCTGCCTTCAGAAGAAGAGGTAGAGAAGGCTATTAGGAGGCTCTTGAGGTTGTGAATATTCTATGGGCACCTTGGAGGACCAATTACGTGGAGAATATAGACAGGATAGGTAATTGTTTTCTTTGTGATGCGGTAAGCCAACCAAAGGATATATGGAGGGACTTTTTGGTGTTGTATGTAGGAGAAAGAGCTTTTGTGATTTTCAACAAATATCCGTACAACGCCGGTCATCTGATGGTATCACCTATAGCGCATACGGGGGATTTTACCTCTCTTGATGATGAGACTCTGCTGGAGATAAACAGGCTCACCAAGGTGTGTATAAAAGCTCTGCAGGTTTGTATAAAGCCTCACGGATTTAATTTGGGCTACAACCTTGGTAGGTCTGCAGGTGCTGGGCTTGAGGACCATATTCACCTTCACATAGTACCAAGGTGGAACGGAGATACCAACTTTATGCCTGTGCTATCTGAAACTAAGGTCATATCCCAAGACCTTTATGAGCTTTACGATAGGCTCAAACCTATATTTTATGGTCTTATAGATGCTACTTGAGGTAAATAAACTCAACCTTTGGTACGGAAACAGACACACTTTAAAGGACATTAACTTTTCCGTAAACAGTGGGGAGATACTATGCATTGTAGGAGAATCTGGCTCGGGAAAATCTTCCATTCTTCTCAGTATTATGGGGCTCTTACCAAAAACCGCAAGGCTCGAAGGAAGCGTAAAGTTCAAAGGGCAAGAACTCTTGGGACTTTCAGAAGAACACTACATAAAGCTCAGAGGAAGGCATATATCTATGGTATTCCAAGAGCCTTCTGTTTACCTTGACCCCCTTTTCCCAATAGGTACTCAGGTAGAAGAGTCTTATATTGCTCACTTTGGAAAATCTGGAGCAGAAGAGAGAGCTCTTCAGGCACTAAAAGATGCAGGTATAAAAAACGCAGAAACGATATACCGTATGTATCCCCATCACCTTTCTGGAGGTATGAAGCAGAGAGTTTGTATAGCCATAGCTACCGTGTGCGACCCAGATTTGATCTTGGCAGATGAACCCACTACAGCCCTTGATGTGTCCATGCAGGGAAAGATACTCGCTCTGTTTAGAGAGATTAAGAATAAAGGGAAAGCGGTGATTCTTGTAACACATGACTTTGGAGTTGTAGCTGAAGTTGCAGATAGAGTTATAGTTCTAAAAGATGGATATATAGTAGAACACAAAGATGTTTTCGGCATATTTGAAAACCCAGAACACCCTTATACAAAGGAGTTGCTTAGTTCTATATGAAGAACAGAGTTATTATAGTAGGAAGACCTAATGTGGGTAAATCAACACTTTTTAATAGGATAATCGGTAGAAGAAAGAGTATAGTCTACGACCTACCGGGTGTGACGCGAGACATTGTAGAATCTCAGGCAGAGTGGAAAGGCAAAAGGTTTATAGTTGCGGATACGGGTGGTATTTTTGAAAAGGGGGATGAGCTTTTCAAAACCATGGAAAAGCAAGTAGAAAAAGTTCTGTCTGATGCAAAGGTCATTCTGTTTGTTGTAGATGTAAAGGAAGGGCTCACAGAGGCGGATCGCTATGTAGCCAAAAAACTTTATCCTTACAAAGAAAAGGTTTTCTTAGTGGTCAATAAGGTGGACAATGAGAAACTCCAAAAGCAAGTTTATGACTTTTACTCCTTAGGATTTGATAGAGTTTTTCTGGTGTCTGCTCAACACGGTAGAGGTGTTGATGAGCTTCTTTCTGCGGTGCATGAGCTTTTAACCGACGAAACTACGGAGCTTTTGTATGAAGGCATAAAGGTGTCCTTTGTAGGAAGACCCAATGTGGGTAAATCCTCTTTGGTAAATGCTCTGCTGGGAAACCAAAGGGTCCTTGTATCTCCAATAGCTGGTACAACAAGGGATGCTGTGGAGATACCTTTCAGTTATGCAAAGCATGAGTTTGTCCTTATAGATACTGCAGGTATAAGAAGGAGAACAAAAGTACAGTACGGAGTGGAGTTTTTCTCTGTAGGGAGAGCTATAAAAGCTATGGAGCTATCAGATGTTGTCTGTTTGGTTCTTGACATCTCCGAAGGCATAACTCATCAGGATCAAAAAATAGGTGGACTCATAGAAAAGCGCCACAAAGCTTGTGTAATAGTAGGAAACAAGTTTGACCTTGTAAAGTCAGACAAAGATAACGCACTTGAGTATGTGAGAAGACAGCTTTCTTTTCTTGATTACGCGCCTGTAGTGTTCACCTCTGCTTTGAAAGGTATAGGCATTAACGAGCTTCTCCAAGCTGTAATTTTGGCTTACCAAGACTACACCAAAGAACACAAGACATCCTTTATCAACAGAGCTGTGCAGAATGTGATCAAAGAAAAACCCCCACCCGTATACAAAGGAAAAGAGGTAAAGGTTTATTACGCATACCAAGAAGGGACAAAACCGCCTACCCTTGTGATCATAACCAACTATCCGGAGGGATGGAAGGAAAGTTATAAAAGGTTTTTTACAAGAAGACTGAGGGAGCATCTAAAAATAAGACACTCCCCCATAAGGCTTATTATAAGGGGAAGAGAAACTTAGGAGCTTACAAAGGAAAAGCTTTTCCCATCGTAATCCACAACCAGCGTAGTGTTATCCTTTATCTCACCCTTTATTATCTTCTCCGCAAGGGGAGTTTCCAAGTATCTCTGAACTACTCTTTTGAGGGGTCTTGCTCCGTAAGCAGGGTCGTATCCGAGTTTTACCAGTTCCTTTTTGGCTTCTTCTGTCAGTTTTAGTTTTATGCTTCTTTCTTCAAGTCTCTTGTTGACAGATGCTACAAGCAGTTCTACTATCTCTAATAGCTCCTTCATAGTAAGAGGTTTGAAAACTATGACCTCATCTATCCTGTTTAGAAACTCGGGTCTGAAGAAGTACTTTAGTTCCTCAAGCACCTTTTCTTTTGCCCTTTGAAATTCCCTCTGTACTGCCTGCTCATCGCCATCAACAGAGATACTCAAAAGATACTGAGACCCTATGTTGGATGTCATAATGATCACCGTGTTTCTAAAGTCTACAGTTCTACCTTGAGAGTCTGTAAGTCTCCCGTCATCAAACACCTGTAGGAAAAGGTCAAACACTCTTGGATGTGCCTTTTCTATCTCGTCTAGCAGAATGACTGAATAAGGCTTTCTTCTTACCGCTTCTGTAAGCTTTCCGCCTTCTTCATATCCCACATATCCCGGTGGTGCACCTATAAGCTTTGCAACGCTGTGCTCTTCTTTAAATTCTGACATATCAAGCCTTATGAGAGCATCTTCATCACCAAAAAGAAGTTCCGCAAGAGCTTTTGAAAGTTCCGTTTTTCCTACACCAGTGGGTCCCAAAAATAGGAAAGTAGCTATGGGTCTCTTGGGATCTTTTAGCCCTGCTCTTGCTCTCCTTATAGCTTCAGCAACTGCTTTTACCGCATGCTCTTGGTCTATGACTCTTCTGTGGAGTTCTTCTTCAAGCTTGAGAAGTCTTTCCATCTCTTCTTCTTTGAGTTTAGACACTGGAATGCCTGTCCATTCAGATACCACCTGAGCCACATCATCCCAGCTTACTACAAGAGCTTCAGCCCTCTTGCTCTCTAACTCTTTTAGCTCTTTTTCCAGTTTAACTTTTTCTATCTTTAGCTGGGCTTCCCTTTCGTAATCACCCCTTTCTGAGGCTTTGATGATCTCCTGATCAAGCTCTTCCATACGCTTTTTTATTTCTTGTATCTTTACATCTGTACCACCTATCTTGTTCAAAAGCTCCTGTTTTTCTTTTTCAAGCTGGACTTTCCTTATTTTAAGCTGAGCTTCCCTCTCGTAATCACCTTCTAAGTATGCCTTTTGTATCTCCTCATCCATTGATCTTATTTTCCTTTCAAGCTCTTGAAGTTCTGGTGGTAAAGATACCACTGAAAGCTTTTTCCTTGCACTTGCTTGGTCAAGGGCATCTATGGCTTTATCGGGAAGCTTTCGGAAAGTCACATACCTTTTGGTCAGTTTAACAGCTGCCTGCAAAGCTTCGTCCGATATTTTTACCTTGTGATGCTGTTCCAGTTTAGGCTTTAAACCTTTTAGGATCTCTACAGTTTCCTCTTCCGTAGGTTCATCTACATATATGGGTTGGAAACGCCTTTCTAAGGCAGGATCCTTTTCTATGTACTTTCTGTATTCGTCCACAGTGGTTGCACCTATAACCCTTATTTCACCCCTTGCCAGAGCAGGTTTTAGCATGTTGCTTGCATCTACCGCCCCTTCTGCTTTGCCAGCCCCTACCACAGTATGAACTTCATCAATAAAAAGTATCACATTCCCCTTTTGTTTTACCTCCTCAAGCAACGCTTTTAACCTCTCCTCAAACTCTCCTCTGTATTTAGAACCAGCCAGCAAAGACCCCATATCTACAGCTATTATTTCTTTGTCTTGCAGTTCCACAGGTACTTCTTTTGAGACCATTCTCTGAGCTAAACCTTCCACTATAGCAGTTTTACCTACACCCGGGTCTCCTACCAGCACAGGGTTGTTTTTTGTTCTTCTTAAAAGTACTTCGATCACTTGGTTTATCTCTTTTTCCCTGCCTATAACGGGATCAAGCTTGCCCTCCCTTGCCATCTGGGTAAGGCTTACCCCAAATCTCTCCAAAGGAGACTTTTCTTCTTCCTTTAGTTCCTGAGCTACATCTTTCATCTTTTCACCTCCTAAGATATCTTCTAATAATTTACCTCCTATAGTTTCTTTGGCTTCCATAAGCGCAGAAGCTATGTGATAAGCCTCTACACGAGATAAACCCTCTTGCAACGCTTTGTTTTGAGCTTTCTCTACTACCTTTATGAGTTCTTCTGAATAGTCAAAGGTAGGCTCCTTCCCAAACACCCTCTTGGCTATCAGGTCCTTTATCCTGTCAGGAGATACTCCCAACTCCTTTACCTGCTTAAGAAGAGCACTATCTTCCATAGCTTTTCTTATCAAACCGTCTATGGTGAGCCTGTTTTCAAGGAAAGCTCTCACATCTTCATGCCTGAACACGCTTGAAAGGCTTTTCTCTACGCTTTCTAACTTACTTCTGTACTGCTTTTCTATGCTTTCCATTCTTGCATACTCCACCTGAAGGCTTTGCAAACTCCAAAGGTCTCCGTAGCGCCTTGCCCTTTCCATATCCCTGAGGAGTTCATCCTTTGCTCTTCTTATCTTTTCAAGCTCCATTTGAACAGAGCCTATGTCAGACTTTACTTCCATTATCTTGCTTCTAAGGTCTATAAGATGTTGTGCCTCTTGATTTGTTGCTTTTTCAACTTGCTCCCTTAACTTTTTCAGGTATTCACCTACCTTTCTGTAAAGCTCCTTTCTTTCTATTCCTCTCCTTTCCAAGTATTTAGCTAGCGGAGAAGTCTCATCAGAAAGGAGGGAAAGTAAAAGATGGTCTGTGTCAACCTTGCTATCACCGTAGGACTTGGCTATCTCTTTCGCCTTGTTTAGATACTCCAAAGCCTTTCCAGAAAGAAGGTTCTCACTAAACATTTTCCTTTACCTCCAAATTTAAATTAATTTTATAATATTTCTTTAGTATACTTTTGTCAAGTAAAAACAGTTTATCCTTTCTGCTGGCGTGTAGTATAATTCCGTTATGTGTGGTATCATCGGTTATGTTGGGAAGAGTCCCGCTTTAATAGTTTTGCTTCAAGGCTTAGAAAGACTTGAATACAGAGGCTATGATTCTGCTGGTGTAGCTCTGATAGAAAATGGCAGGATCTTTGTAGAAAAAAAAGTAGGGAAAATAAGGGAACTTGTCAAAAGCTTGTGGGGTAAATCCCTTAACGCTACCATAGGCATAGGACACACAAGATGGGCAACTCATGGCGAACCTTGTGAGATAAACGCTCATCCTCACACAGATACAAGCGGTGATATAGCGGTAGTACACAACGGTATAATAGAAAATTACAGAGAACTCAAAGAAAAACTACAGGCACAAGGTGTAGAATTTAAGTCTCAAACAGATACGGAAGTGATAGCTCACCTTATTTCTAAACACTACAGAGGGGACCTTCTGTCTGCAGTTATTGAAGTCATAAACATGCTTAAAGGTTCTTATGCCTTTGCGGTCATAACAAGCAAAGAACCTTACAGGATAGTGGGTGTAAGAAATGGAAACCCTTTAGTGGTTGGTATAGGAGAAGGGGAAAACTTCTTAGCATCAGATATTCCGGCAATTCTTCCCTTTACAAGACACATAATACCCATTTCCGATGGCGAAATAGTAGACCTCAGGGTAGACGGTGTTGACATATACGATACAGAGGGCAACAGATTAGTAAAAGATGTAATAAGCGTGCCTTGGGACATTATATCCGCAGAAAAGGGAGGCTTTAAACACTTTATGCTCAAAGAGATCTTTGAACAACCCAGAACCGTAGGAGACACCATAAAAGGGTACATATCAAGGGACTATATTCTGCCTTTTAAGCTAAAGGAATTCAGAAGGATAATTCTTCTGGCGTGCGGTACATCTTACCATGCATGCTTGGTAGGAAGCTACTGGATATCTAAGTACCTTCAGGTTCCTGTGGAAGTCATGTACGCTTCTGAGTTCAGATACTCAGATGTACCCGTAAATGACAGAGACTTGGTTATAGCTGTATCTCAATCTGGGGAAACAGCAGACACGCGCTACTCTGCACTCTCAGCCAAAGAAAAAGGTGCCACTGTCATATCTTTAGTTAATGTAATGGGAAGTGCTTTAGATAGAGAATCAGACTATACTCTCTACACACACGCTGGACCGGAGATAGGTGTTGCAGCAACAAAAACCTTTACCTCTCAGTTAGCGGTGCTTTACAGCCTTTCCGTTTCTGAGCTACCAAACAGGGACCAGCACATGGAAAAACTCTCTGCAGTACCCAACATAATGGAAGAGGTTTTATCAGATGCGGAGAACATAAAGAAAGTAGCCCTAAAGTACACCAACAAAAAGAACATGCTCTATTTGGGTAGGTACCTGAGTTATCCTATAGCCTTGGAAGGTGCTCTAAAGCTCAAAGAGATCTCTTACATACATGCAGAGGGTTATCCCGCAGGAGAGATGAAGCACGGACCTATAGCTCTCATAGACGAAAACATGCCAGTTGTAGTAATTGCTCCAAAAGACAGGGTGTACGAAAAAACCCTTTCTAATATAGAAGAGGTGCTTACCAGAAAAGGGGTAGTTATAAGCATAGGTTTTGCAGGTGATGAAGGACTAAAGAGTATGTCCAAAGACTTCATAAGCGTACCACATGTGGATGAAGACCTTTCTCCCTTCCTGACGGTGATCCCACTACAGCTTTTTGCTTATTACATTGCGGATCACTTGGGACTTGATGTAGATCAGCCAAGAAATCTTGCCAAAACAGTTACTGTTGAATAACATTAAGCGCGATAGGATAAGGCTCAAGGTAAACATGATCCGTTAGGTACTTTTCATCAAATCTGTAAGACCAGCTTTTAAGTATTTCAAGTAGTGTGCAAAGGTCTTTCTGTCCCGTCTTGTAGCTCTCCACCAAACTGTAAAAATGCTCTTTTTCTGACTTTTTTAACTTGCTTGATAGGTGCCCCATTATGTGCAGAAGGGTGTTAGCATGCTGTCCTTTTGTGGGTCTCCTTTTGAGCGCATCCATAAAAAGTATCCTGTACCTGCTGATGGCTTCCTTAAAGTTTTTCTTTGCCTCCGCAACAAGCTTCCCCATCTGTTTGAGCTTTTCCTGGGAGTGTGCCATGATAAGGTACTTGTAGCGACTGTGAAATTCCACGAGATCTTTCACATCTTGAGCTTTTGAAAGAAACTCTCTGAGTTCAGCGATAGCAAAGAGCCTGACCAAAAAGTGTTCTCTGAGCTCCTTGTTTTTTAGTCTTCCTTCATCTTCTACAGGTAAGAGCTTGTACCTCTCAAGCACCTGTGTGGCAAAGAGTCCCTTTCCCCTACCGTAGAACTCCTCTCCGTAGGCATCCTTATAAATCCTTGCGTTGGAAACTCCACAAGATGGAGACTTACTCTTTAACAAAAAGCCATCAACAGTATCCAAACCATCCAAAAACTCTCTGCTGAAAGAGAGCATAAGCTGTGTAAGGTCTCTACCAGTAGTCGGTTGTATGAGTCTAACTCCTTTTTGGATTATCACTTTATCTCTTGGCACACCCAGACCTATAGACACTTCAGGACACACAGATATTATTTGGCAGTATTCTCTGAGCTTTATGGCAAAGGGATCTTTTACCACCTCTCCGTTATATCTTACGGGCTGAAGGTCAAGACAAGCGCTCATAACAAGGCGTGGTTTTGGAAATATCCTCATGTAGAATTAATTTAATGCTAAAAGTGGGACTCACTGGCAACATAGGGTCAGGAAAATCCACTGTAGCATCCATGTTCAAAGAGCTTGGTGCTTATGTGTTTGATGCAGACCTTATAATAAAAAGCTTTTACGAAGAGAAGGGCGAAGTCTATAGAAAGGTGCTTGAAACCTTTGGCAAAGAGGTACTTGACCTTATGGGAAACATAGATAGGAAAAAACTGGCTAACATAGTTTTTTCTGACCGGGAAAAGCTGAAGGTTTTGGAAGACATAACCCATACCGCTCTCTACAAAAGGCTCGATGAGGAGTTCAAAAACCTTCCGCAAAATGCTATAGCCATAGTAGAGGCAAGCCTCCTTGTGGAAAAGGGCACCTATAAAAACTACGATAGGCTTATTGTGGTTTATGCCCCCTATCAGGTTTGTAAAGAGAGAGCTTTGAAGTCTGGCTTTTCGGAGGAAGACTTTGAGAGAAGATGGAAACACCAGATGCCACCTGAAGAAAAGGTCAAATACGCACACTTTGTTATAGATAACTCAGATGGATTGGAGTATACAAAAAGACAAGTTATAAAAGTGTATGAGGAGCTTTTAAGCCTCGTCCATTAATCTGTCAGCCAGATAGTCCGCCAAATGCATCACTTCTTGACCCGTTCTGTGTTTTATGCTTCCGTCTTTGAGATTTAGTACGCATCCCGGACATGTGGAAAGCACCACCTGTGCGCCTGTGCTTGCAAGGTCTTCTATCTTTTCCTTCTGTATTTGGTCTGATATTTTGGGGTTTGTTATGGAGAAAAGTCCAGCAAATCCACAACAAGATTTGTCTTTTTGTGCTTTCTTGACCTGTGCATTTTCAACGGAGTTCATAACAGAATAAAAAACCTCATCTTTTACTCTCATAGCACTGTAAGAATGACACGGTACATGGAAGGTGATTTTTTCACCCGCACCTTTGAACTTTAGTCCTTCTTTGAAGACTATCTGTGCAAAGTCATAAACTTCTTTATTAATCCCATAATCCTCCTGCAACGCGCCACCACAGGTCGGACAAGCTACCACTATGGCATCATATTCATACTTTTGCATCTCTTTAAGGTTGTGATTCTTTAGTTTCTCAAAGGCAGGTATATTCCCAGAGTAGTAATGGGGAGCTCCACAGCATTTTATATCCATGGGCACTATAACGGTATAACCCGCTTTGTTCATGAGCTTTATAACGCTCTCACCCGTTTTTCCGTAAAAGGCGTCTATCATGCACCCTGTAAAAAATAGGAGTTTACCCTTTTCTTTTTGGGCTTTAAAGACTTTTCCTCTGAGTCCAAAAGCTTTTGCAGTTGGCTTAGGCATAAACTTTACCGCTCCTGTGGGAAAAGGCGTCTTTATCTCTTTTGCTGGTAAAAGACTCATAACTCTGCCAGCGAGCTTCAGTGCAGACCTTCCTGGTTTTGTTTGCATAAGTTCAAGAAACTTCAGTCCTGCAAACTTTACCCATCCTGTACCCAGCTCTTCCTTTTGCATGTGCTTGGCATGTACCAAAATCTCCTTGTATTGCACATCGTTGGGACAGATCCACTCACACCTCCTACACATGGCGCACTCATCCCACTGTTTTGCTACCTCCTGATCCAGGGGCATCTCTCCTTTTATTACCATCTCTGCAAGGGCAAGCCTTCCCCTTGCAAAGCTCCTCTCTTCCTGGTTTACCGTGTATGTGGGACATACAGACTTGCAGAGTCCACACTTTACACACTTTTGAGCTAAATCCAGAGGAATCTCTAAAAACTTTTCCATAGTTAAGCTAAATATAGCTTAACTTTTAGGTTAATGTATGATGGTGCTAATAAAATAAAAAAACCCCCAAGAAGGGGGTCTTCTGGGAAGGGACTGAAAAAAGGGAGGTTATGCAAACATATCTCTGTATAGTCCCTTTGCCCACTCTATGTAAGCTTTGTAGTTGCTTTCCTTTGGTTGTTCGTCTAATTTAACATTGGCAAACTCAAACTTACCACCGCCAAGGTACTTGTATGTAAGGTCTATCCATATAGCTTCATCTGGTGCAACCGCAGAGTAGCAGAGGGTCCTAGGGGGTTCGTAGGCAATGTCTTTACCTGCAATTTTTGCGAGTATAAGCTTTGCCACATAGTGGGCTTCCGTGTTAGCGGTATTTCCACTCTTTGAGAAGGCTTGGTTTCTTGAATCTCCTATTACATAAACCCTTTCATCACCTACTGCATGATACTTTAGAGGATCAATATCAGGCCACCTTTCACCTTTCTTAACAAGCCCAGCCTTAAAAACTATATCCCCAGCCCTGCATATGGGATATATGGCACCATCATCAAAACTTATGTCTCCATAAGCTTCTGTTGATATCTTGCGACCTGCTACATCAACAGACTTTATGCCTGCATTGGGATAGTATTCCACATAGTCCTTTACAATGTTGTCCCACGCGTAATGGAAACCCTTTGCCTTAACAGGTGGGTCGGGATGATTGTCCACCAACACCACCTTTCCATTTATCTTATTCTTCTTAAAGTACCAAGCTATGAGGGTTGCCCTCTCATAGGGTGCTGGTAGGCACCTGTAGTCAAGACCAGGTGGCACTGTAAGCACAAATACACCTTTCTCAAAGTTCTGTATCTTTTGTTTTATCCTTATATGTTCTGAGGCAGGAATAAAACCTGCAGGATAACGCACCTGTGCAAGCTCTATATCCTTGGGGTCCTTTATCCAAGCTTCGTAGTAATAATCTATGCCCGGTGCGAGCACAAGATAATCGTAGCTAATAGCACCTTTATCTGTGTAGACTTTTCTTGCGTTTCTGTCTACATCTATGACCGATGTTCCCGTAAGGATATGGTAGCCATGCCTTGCTGCAGGAGTGAGAAAGTCATGCATTAGAAATTCAAGGTTCACGAGATCCACCAGCCAAAGATTACTCACAGGGCAAGAGAAAAACTCATGCCTCTTGTCAATAAGGACTACATCCACATTAGGATTACCCATCTTTATGTATTTGGCGACGGTCAATCCAGACCATCCAGCACCCACAACAACCACTCTTGGGGAGTTTCTGGAGGGCTTGGGGAGATTAAGCTCCTCCACCTTCTTGGCAAAGGTAAAGCTTGCGCCTCCGCTTAGCAAAGAGGCAGCAACTACACTACCGCCTGAGAGCTTTAAAAAATCTCGCCTGTCTATTTTCATATTACTGCACCTCCTCTTTGTTATTTTTAGCAAACTTTGTGCCATAGTTATGCATCCTGCAAAATACTTTCTTTGAAGCGCAAAAGACCATTTAAAGGTGACAAGTATGACTTAGGTTAGTGACATGTGTGTCTTTGATATACTATTAAACTTCATGGAGGGTTTTTACATTTTTGATGACTTTGAAGAAGAAGTGGTTGTAATAGACAGAAACTACAAGATAATTTATGCCAACGAAAAATACGCCAAGGACTTGGGCTATACATCAAAGGAGGAAGTTATAGGCAAAGAGTGCTTTAGAATTTCCCACTACAGGGATGAGCCGTGCGACGGAGAGTGCCATCCTTGTCCTTTAAAAGAAATAGAAAAAACTGGGAAAGCGGTTAATGTGATACACACACACTATACTCATGATAAAGATGAGTTCCCTGTGGAAATATGTGCTTATCCACTTAAAGATGGTTCTGTACTACAGATAATAAGGAGTATAAAAAACGATAAAGAAAAGTACTACTTATTTAGCCTATCCCAAAGGCTAAGTTCTATATCTTACCTTGCCCTGGGAGTGGCTCATCAGATAAACACCCCCCTTAACATCATATACACATGCGTGCAAATACTTGAAAAAGAATACGGAGAAAAAGAGGAGATAGAAAGGATAAAGGAAGCGGTGTGTACCTGTAAGGATCATATAAATAAGCTTCTCCTCATGGTGCGCAACTCTAAAGAAAGAAGCCTTGTTGATATAAGAAAAGCTGTAGAAGACTGTCTTGAACTTATAAAGATATACGCGGAAGACAAAGGGGTAATCATAGAAAGAGATGTGCAAGAGTGCGGTTTTGTCTTAGGAAGTGAGGCAGATTTGAGACATGTAATAACAAATCTTCTCGTAAATGCTATTGATGTATCTGATATTGGAAAAAAGGTTTATGTGAAAACAAGTGTCAACGGTAATTGTGCGGTCATAGAGGTACAAGACGAAGGTCCGGGGATATATCCAGAAGAGCTAAGCAAAATATTTCTACCCTTCTATCAGGGTAAAATTAGAAAGAACAAAGACGGATGCGGTTTAGGACTTGCCATAGTGGACAGCATACTCAGGGACATGGGTGGCTGTGTGCATGTGGATTCTCAACCAGGCAGAGGCTCAACCTTCGTAATTAAACCTCCTATCCTTTAGGACTTTCAGCTTTCTGTAAACAGTCCTCTTACTACACCTTAGAACCTTTGCCACCTGATCAACATCTTTTAGAACCTTTAGGAGATAAGCTGTATATCTTGCTTCAAGGAGTTCAAGGTCGGGCATATCCCCAAATAACTCTTCCTCTATGCTTTCGTTCTTTTCATAAGAGGCAAAAAGATAATTGTCTATGTATTCTTCTTCTGCTAAAATGCAAGCTCTTTCCACGAGGTTTTTTAGCTCTCTGATGTTTCCCTTCCATGGGTATGTTTTTAGCTTTTCCATAGCTTTGGAGCTTATCTTTTTGTTCCATTTATTTAAAAAGAAATTGACCAATATGGGGATATCCTCTTTTCTCTCCCTTAGGGGTAATAGCTTTATCTCAAGTACAGATAATCTGTAGTAAAGGTCTTCTCTAAACTGTCCTTTTTCACATAAAGCTTTGAGGTCTTTGTTGGTTGCGGATATGATCCTTACATCTGCAAACTCCTCCCTTACAGAACCTAACCTTCTGAACTTTTTAGTTTCTATAAACCTTAGTAATTTAGGCTGTATGTGGGTTGGAAGGTCCCCTACTTCATCTAAGAAAAGAGTTCCACCTTTTGCCATTTCAATGAGTCCCTTTTTCCTCTGAGAAGCTCCAGTAAAGGCTCCTTTTTCATGTCCAAAAAGCTCACTCTCAAAAAGTTCGTGAGGTATACAGGTGCATTCCACGGCAAGAAAAGGTTTTTCTTTTCTGTGGGAAATCTCATGTATGTATCTTGCCAAAACTTCCTTGCCTGTTCCCGTTTCACCTATTAGAAGTATGTTTGTGTCAGTTTTGGCATACTTCTCGCAAAGGGAGAGAACTTTCGCAAATTGGGGGTTTTTGGTTTCAAGAGTGTAGTCAATACCCTTCTTTATAAGTTCCTTTAGCGCAAAGTTCTCTTCTTCAGTGAACTTCTCTTTTACCGCCCTCTTTATGTCCGCTTCTAAAATATCAAGATTGAAAGGTTTTTGTATAAAGTCATAAGCACCAGCCTTTATGGATTCTACTGCAGTTCTCACATCTCCATAACCTGTTATGACTATTATTTTTGCATCGCTTGATTCCTTTACCTTCTTAATTACCTGCACACCTTCTGCATCGGGAAGCTTGAGGTCAAGAAGAACTACATCGTAAGATTCTTGATGTGTAGCTTCAAGAGCTTCCTCAAGACTACTGGCACCTGTGCAGTTATACTGGCTTTTTGATAGAGCCTTTATGAGCGCGTTTCTCAAATTTGCGTCGTCTTCAACTATCAGAAGCTTTATCATAACCTATTCAAGCTTGTACCCAAAGCTTTTTACAAGTTCGGGTCTTTTTCTCCAGTCAGGTTTTACCTTCACCCAGAGTTCCAGATAGACCTTCCTTCCCGTTATGAGTTCAAGCTCTTCTCTTGCCATTTTTCCTATGGATTTTAACCTCTGTCCTCCTTTACCTATGATGATGGGTTTGTAATTTTCTCTGTCTATAATTATTTCTCCCTTTATTACCAAAACGCTCGGGTCGTAGCTTCCTTCGGATATTTCTGTGATAACTACCGCAACACCTTGAGGTATCTCTTGATGCACTTTCATTAAAACCTTTTCTCTGATTATTTCTGCAGCCAAAAGGCGCAGGGGAAGGTCTGTAATCGTCTCCAGAGGAAAGAGTGGCTCACCTTCCGGTAGATATTTCAAGATAGTTTTTATAAGCTCATCTACATTGTAGCCTTTTAGGGCACTTACGGGCACTACTTCTTTAAACTCAGGATGCCTTTTGAGTATCTCCTCCGCTAATGGAAGAGTTTGACTTATGTGTCCCACTTTATCCACTTTGTTTATTATTAGAAAGATGTGTTTTTCCTTTGATAGTGGTTTTATGTAGTTAGAAAACACAAGCTCGTCATCGTCTCTCCATCCATCTTCCGCGTCTATCATAAAGAGTATAACATCCGCATCTTCTAAAGAGCTCTTTGCTATATTTATCATGGCTTCACCTAAGGCATCCCTTGGCTTGTATATACCAGGAGTATCAAGAAAGACTATCTGGGCAGTTTCGGGTATGTTTTTAACACCAAGCACCCTTATGCGCGTGGTGCCGGGTTTAGGAGAAACTATGGAGACTTTACTACCTATTATCTGGTTCAGGAGTGTAGATTTACCTACATTGGGCTTTCCCACTATGGCTACATAACCAAACTTCATAACTAACATTATAGAGCCTGAGCAACAAAAAAGGCGTAAACTTCTGATGCACCAACAGAAAGAACCAGCTCAGCCAGTCTAGTTATGGTAGCACCTGTTGTGAGAACATCGTCAAATATAAGCACTTTTTTGTCCTCCAAAAGGTCTATAACCTCTTCCCTGAGCTTATGGCTTTTTACTGCCCTTAGCCTCTCTTCTTTGCTTAGTCCTGCAGATATACCCCCTAAACCTATCCTTTTAAAAACCTTTACAAAGGGTACTCCGGCACCTCTTAGCATCTCTTCCGTATGGTTAAACCCTCTTGACCAGTACCTTCTTATATTAACCCCTGGACAGGTTATCAGATCAGGGTTTATAACCTTTATGTACTCCCAAAGATACGGGGATATGACCTTTCCAAGAGAGCGTGCGAGAGAAACATTTGCATGAAACTTTGCGCTTAGGATGAGACTTTTCAGCACACCTTCGTACCTTCCAAACACCCTGTAAGAGCTCACATACTCAAGTTTTCTGTACTCTAGGGGATGATGAGGTTTTAGGTGTTCAAGACACGCATTACAAAAGTATCCTTGGTCTTCGGAGTAAATGGGAGCACCGCAGAATATACACTCTTCCTCACACAGACCTGAGAATTTTACAAGCCGTGCAAAAATTTTAATCATAATCTATATTATTATTTTATGGTGGATGTTAAAACTGTAGAAAAGACTGCCTATCTTGCAAGGATTGAGCTAAAAGAAGAAGAAAAGTATGTCCTTGGTAAACAGTTTCTTGACATACTTGCCTTTGTAGAGCAACTTCAGGAAGTACATACAGAGGGTATAGAACCTTATCAACACAGCATGTGTACACCCATGAGAGAGGATATACCCGGCAACTGCTTTAGTCAGGAAGATGCTACCTTTAACGCACCCCAAAGGGGAAAGGGATTTTTTGTAGTGCCAAGAGTGGTGGAGGTATGACCTTATGACAGAAGAGAAGCAAGTCTTAGAAAAGAGGAAAGCCCTTGAGAGCGTGCTTGTTGGCATAGAAAGAAAGTTTGGCAAGGGTTCCATAATGCCCCTTAAAAACGCAGAGAAGGTAAAGGTGGATGTTATACCAACAGGCTCTTTAGCCTTGGACATAGCGACGGGTATAGGAGGCATTCCAAAAGGCAGAATAGTAGAGATATACGGTCCTGAGTCTTCTGGTAAGACTACACTGGCATTGCATGTGATAGCTTCTGCCCAAAAGATGGGAGGCGTTGCGGTGTTTATAGACGCTGAGCATGCCCTTGACCCTAAGTATGCAGAAAAGATAGGCGTGGATACAGAAAACCTTTATATATCACAACCAGATTACGGCGAACAAGCCTTAGAGATAGTAGAAAGCCTTGTGGCAAGCAACGCGGTAGATGTTATAGTTATAGACTCTGTTGCTGCGCTTGTTCCCAAGGATGAATTGGAGGGAGAGATGGGAGAAGCCCATGTGGGAAAGCAGGCAAGACTCATGTCTCAGGCTCTTAGAAAACTAAAAGGTATGGCACACAAGGCAAACACCGCTATAATATTTATAAACCAACTGAGAGAGAAGATAGGTGTTATGTTTGGAAACCCAGAGACTACACCTGGTGGAAGAGCTTTAAAGTTCTTTGCAGACATGAGATTGGATGTAAGAAAAGTTGGGGACATAAAAGATAGCAATGACAAAGTAGGCAACAGAGTAAAGGTAAAAGTGGTAAAAAACAAACTGGCACCACCTTTTCAGGAAGCTGAGTTTGATGTTATATATGGTGAAGGTATATGCAGGCTTTGTGACCTTATAGACATAGCCACAGAGTTGAAAGTGCTTGCAAGAAGCGGTGCGTGGTACAGCTACGGAGATATAAAACTTGGTCAGGGTAAAGACCAAGCTAAGAAATTCCTTATAGAAAACCTTAGCTTGGCAGAAGAGATAGAGCAGAAAGTCAGAGAGGTTGTGGGGCTTGCTTCAGCTGATACTTAAAAAAGCCATTGAGCTGTCAGCTTCTGATGTTCACATAAAGTCCGGTAGCCAGCCTATCGTAAGGATCAAAAAGAAGCTTATAAAACTGAGTGATTTTCCCATCATAGAAGAGAAGATGATGGAGCTGTTCGTAAAAGAGATCTTGGAGAAAAACAGGAGGAAGATGGCTGAGTTTGAGGAATTGGGCGAAACAGACACCTCTTACTCACTTCCAGGTGTAGCCCGTTTTAGGGTAAACATATACAAACAGAGGAACTCCACGGGTATGGCTTTTAGGGTTGTACCTTTTGATGTGCCTCCTTTTGAGAGTCTAAATCTTCCTGAGGTTATGCGAAAGGTAGTCCTAGAAAACACCAAAGGCTTTATACTCATTACCGGTCCTACGGGTTCTGGTAAATCTACTACGCTTGCATCTCTTATTAACATTATCAATAAAACGAGAGATAGTGTTATAGTGACCATAGAAGACCCCATTGAGTATATTTTCAGAGACGAAAAGTCCTTTATAGTGCAGAGGGAGGTAAGTATAGATACATCTTCCTTTGCAAGAGGTCTAAGAGCTGCTTTAAGAGAAGACCCCGATGTAATCATGGTGGGAGAGGTAAGAGATAGTGAAACTGCTCAGATATGCCTTCAGGCTGCAGAAACGGGACACTTGGTCTTCTCTACCCTTCACACCCTTGATGCAAAAGAAACTATAAACAGGCTTATAGGCATGTTCAACCTTGAAGTGAGAGAGCAGATAAGGATACAGCTCGCAGAGACCTTGATAGCCATATTCTCTCAAAGACTCCTTCCAAGAGCAGACGGCAGAGGAGTTATTCCCGCAGTAGAAGTTCTTGTGAACACAGCATCCATAAAAGAGTGTATTCTTGATCCCACTAAGTTTGATGAAATTCCCATGCTTATGGAAAAGGGAAAGAGTATTTACAGCACTCAGACCTTCGATCAGCATCTTGAAGAGCTATACAGGAGAGGCCTTATAGACTACAGCACTGCTCTTCTTTATGCTAATAAGCCTGGAGACCTTGAACTTAAGCTAAAAGGTATATCTTCTGGAGGTAGGAGCTTTTTCTGATGAAGATAGCCATAGATGGTCCAGCAGGAAGTGGGAAAAGCACCATAGCCAAGATCCTTTCAAAAGAGTTGAACCTTCCTTATCTTGATACGGGAAAGGTTTATCGGGCTTTTGCCTACATAGCAAAAGAGGAAGGTATAGACATGACAAATACAAAGCAAGTTCTCTCTTTGTTTGATAAAGCACCTGTGGTGCATATAAGCGTAGCTAAAACGGAAGTTTCTATTGGTGGCAAGTGCCTTGATGTGGAGTTAAAAGGAGAAGATACTGGGAGATACGCATCCATGATGGGAAGCATCCCTGAGTTTAGAGAAAGGATGGTTAAGTTTTTTAGAAAGCTCGTTGGTGATGCGCAGGTAGTTGCAGAAGGTAGGGATGTGGGCACTCACATATTTCCGGACGCACCCATAAAACTTTTCATAACCGCGAGCCTTGAGGAGAGAGCAAGAAGAAGATTTCTTGAGCTTTCTGGCGTGAGTTTTCAAGAGGTCCTTAAAGCACTTGCGGAAAGAGACAAAAGAGATATGGAGAGGCCCATCTATCCTTTTAAACCAGCAGAAGATGCTATTATCGTAGATACAACAGGAAAAAGCATAGAACAAGCCGTTGAAGAAGTGTTGAGAATAATTAAAGGAAGAGCCATAAAGTTAAGAGAATAGACTTGCCTCACCTTTGGTTTGGATTTCTTACTCGAATGTTATTTTGGATTAGGTGATGCAAAAGCTTTCACATAAAATCTCCCCCTTCTTTCTTAACAATTTCTTAACACTTTACCTTTACACTCTTGCCAATGATAAATCATGTAGCCACTTATGGCAACACGCTGAGCCTATACTTTGATAGCGTGGAGGGGAAAGTTCTCTTTAAAAGTAGGGTGGAGGGGTTGAGGGGTATAAAAATAGAAAGGGAAGGCTACAAGACTTTAAAGCTTAAAGTGGAGGACCAAAGGCTCTTAGGAAGCTTGCGTGAGAACTTAGAGAAAAGAGAAAGTTTAAAGATGGAAGACTTGCATTTTTATCTTTCTCCTTTCATCAAGCACCCTGCCCTCAAGCTTACCTTTTCTGTTTTTACCTTTGGTTTTGCGGTAGGGTTGCTAAGTTTTTCTATATGCACTATGTTTATTATCCCTACCCTCAAAACTACCTTTGGGAGGTAAAAGATGCTGAACTTTAACATTCCGTCCACCATAGGAGGATGCCTAAGCACCAACATGCTCCTTTATGGCGCAGGTGCATTTGTAGGTCTTGTGGTGCTAAACAGGCTCTTAAAGGACTCAAGACCTTTGCTGGTGTCTGCCACCAAGGAGGTTATAGCCTTTAAAGAGTGGCTATCGGGCAGCATGGACGAGAACAAGGAGTTCTGGGAGG
>JAPYWJ010000023.1 GCA_028276405.1 Hydrogenobacter sp. | reverse complement strand
GTCAAACATCTTCTGTAAAGTGGGGTGGTTCACATTATTATTAAATTCTATGGTCTATAAAGAGCTAAACCAACAGACTTTAGAAGACATAAAAAGATACTTCCAGGATAGAGATTATACAGTCATAGCTGTTCCAAGGCTTGAAGCCCTAAGGGTGTATACAGTGAGAGCTACAAAGAGCGTGCAGATAGCAACAAGAATACATGGTCTTGACAGAGAAAGAGCGCAGGTGTTGGGATCTCTCCTCTTATCCGCTCTTTTGCTTACTTCTTCCCTTAAGCATGCCACAAACCAGAAGGTGCTTGTAAAACTAAACCTTCAAGATGGGGTTGTAGTGGCAGAAGCGGATGCTACAGGAAAGGTAAGGGGATTTGTTGAAGGAAGCTTGCAAAAACCTTGGATGGGAACTCTTACCGTGGTAAAGGAGCTAAGACTTGGTACACCTTACACGAGCATAGTTCCCATAGTGAGTAATGAGCTAAAGGATAACCTGCTTTATTACTTTGAGAAGTCTGAGCAGGTAAAGACAGCTTTGGATATCTCTGTAGATTTTGACCAAGAAGGAGTCATAAAAACCGCAAGTGGATATCTGGTGCAAATATTGGGTGGAGCAGAAGAGGCATCCGTCAGGTTTGTGGAAGAAATAATTAAAAGACCTATTAACATGCAGGCACGACCAGAAGATATGGCATACAGCATACTTGAAGGTAAAGAACCAAGACTCATAGGGCTCAAAGAGGTAGAGTACTATTGCCCTTGCAACGAAGAAATAGCCAGATCAACCTTGTTTTTGCTTGAAGAAGAGGAGCTTGAAGAAATCTTCAGCGAAGGTCCTGCAGAGGTGGTTTGCAAGTTCTGTGGTAGGGTTTATCGCTTTACCAAAGACATGCTATAATACTTATGATAAGACCGCACCTTTTCCACTTGGGTTGCCCGAAAGGGTACGGAAAAGGGTGGCAAAACCCAAGGAGGTTATAGTATGGCAGTGATTTCTATGAGAGACCTGCTTGAAGCAGGAGTGCACTTTGGCCATTCCAAAGGTAGATGGAATCCCAAGATGGCACCTTTTCTTTATGGTGTTAGGAACGGAATACACATAATTGACCTTAACAAGACAGTAGTTTATTTGGATCAAGCTTATAACTTCGTTGCAGACAGAGTGGCAGAAGGTGCAGAAATCCTCTTTTTGGGCACAAAAAAACAGGCAAAAGATGTTATAAAAGAGGAGGCAGAGAGAGCAGGTGCACCTTATGTAAACGAAAGGTGGGTAGGTGGACTTCTCACTAACTTCAGGACCGTTAAGAAGAGCATCCTAAAGCTGAAAACTCTTGAAAGGATGGAAGCGGAAGGGGTTTTTGATGTTTTGCCCAAAAAGGAAGTTCGTGTAATGAAGAGAAAGATGGAACGCTTACGCAAACTATACGGTGGCATCCTAAATATGGAAAGAACTCCAGATATTATATGGATAGTTGATACGGTAAGAGAACACATAGCCTTGCAAGAAGCCAAAAAACTGGGCATCACAGTAGTAGCCATAGCGGACTCCAACTGCGATCCGGATGTAATAGACTACCCAGTGCCGGGTAACGATGACGCCATAAAGTCTATAAAACTTCTCACTTCAAAAATAGCGGATGCGGTCATTGAAGGAAAACAAAGGAAAGAAAGGCTCGGAGAGGAGGTACCTACAGAAGCAGTAAGAAGAAGGGTTATCACCATAGAGGAAGAAGAAAAGGCACTCTTTGAAAAAGCCATGGAAATGTCCGAAAAGTACGAATACATAGATAAAGGTGCGGAAGAAGTAGAATAACGGAGGTAAGAACTATGATAAGTGCAGAAATGGTAAAAGCTCTTAGAGAAATGACTGGTGCAGGCATGCTTGAGTGTAAAAAGGCTCTTGAAGAGGCGGGAGGAGACCTTGAGAAAGCCAAAGAGATACTTAGAATAAGAGGTTTGGCAAAAGCAGAAAAAAAAGCAGGCAGAGAGACCAAGGAAGGGATAATACAAGCGTATGTTTCAGAAAACAGAAAGGTGGGTGTAATTCTTGAGCTAAACTGCGAGACGGACTTTGTTGCAAGGAACGAACAGTTTAACGAGCTTGCTTTGAACATAGCAAAACACATAGGGAGCCTTCCAGAAAATGCCAATAAAGAGGGGAGTGCAGAAGACCTACTCCATCAGCCTTACTTTCAAGATCCTTCCAAGACTTTGCAGGAAGTAATAAAGTCAGCTATAGCCAAGATAGGGGAGAACATACAAATAAGGAGGTTTGTTAGGTTTGACACAGATGGGTACATACACGCTTATGTGCATGGTGTAGGAAGGATAGGCGTGCTTATAGATTACCAAGTGGATAAGTTGGACGACCAAGTTCTAAGGGTGGTTCAGGACATAGCCATGCAGATAGCAGCTATGAAACCTGAATTTGTGGATGTAAACTCTGTGTCTTCTGATGTTCTGGAAAGAGAGAGAAGAATACTCACAGAACAAGCAAGACAGGAAGGTAAGCCAGAAAACATAATAGAAAAAGTTGTAGAGGGAAGGCTCAAAAAGTTCTATCAAGAAAAGGTACTCCTTGAACAACCTTTTATAAAGGATGAGAAAAAAACGGTGGGACAGTATCTAAAAGAAAGCCAACCTCACCTTGTGATAAGGAGGTTCGTAAGGTACGAGCTTGGTGGAGTTTGATGGGAGTTGTCTACAGCAGAGTGCTTCTTAAACTTTCCGGAGAAGCTTTTGCAGGAAACTACGGTTATGGTATAGACCCAAGCTTTCTTGAGTATGTATCTCACCAAATAAAAGAGGTTTATGACCTTGGTGTGCAAATAGCTATCGTGATAGGTGGCGGAAACATATTCAGGGGATTTCAGGGGGAAGAGATAGGTATAGATAGAGCTACTGCGGACTACATGGGTATGCTTGCAACAGTTATAAACGCTTTAGCCCTTCAGTCTGCTTTAGAAAGGCATACCCAGATACCCACAAGGGTGCTTTCTGCCATAGAGATGAGGCAGGTAGCAGAACCTTACATAAGAAGAAGAGCGGTAAGACATTTAGAAAAGGGCAGGGTAGTAATCTTTGCAGGGGGGACAGGAAATCCCTTTTTTTCCACAGATACCGCAGGGGCACTTAGAGCTGCAGAAATAAGCGCAGAAGTTTTGATAAAAGCAACTAAGGTAGGCGGTATTTATGATAAAGACCCGAAAAAGCATCCCGATGCAGTCCTAATAAAGGAAATATCCTATCTTGAAGTCATAAATAGAGGACTGCAAGTAATGGACCATACCGCACTAACTCTTTGCAAGGAAAATCAAATCCCCGTAATAGTTCTAAATATATCAGAAAAGGGAAACCTCAAAAAGGCTATTCTTGGAGAGCGCATAGGTTCAATGGTGAAGGGATAAAATAGCTGACCTTTTAAAACCTTTTTTGCAAAATGAACTCTGGGTGTCAAAAATAAAGAGGAAGCTACCATATCTTTTTAGGATAGCTGAGATTGAAAGTTCCAGAGGCGGACACACAGGAATGGAAGTAGGAAGTTTACGGGAGAGGATAATGGTAGCTTTACTCATCTATAAGTTTGGTAAAGAAAACGTAATAACCAATATACCTATAACTTTTCCAGAGGCGGATGTTATACTAAAGGGACATGATAATCCTATATCTATAAAAACTAAATCTGGCAAAGGTTTAGGTGGTGTTAAGATTGTTTGGACGGTTGATTGGCAAAAAGTGGAAGAGTTTGTCAAAGACTATACTCCCACCTGTGATCTAATATTTATTCAAGTAGTTTGGAACAATACAGGTGTTTTCTCTTATGTGCCTTTAAAAGTTCAGAGGGAAATCTTTAACTCCTACGGTGTCCAGAGATATTTTAGACTTCTTATGGGTTGAGCTATGGCAAGAAGAATAAATACTAAAACTTCCAAATTTGGAAGCGGTGGCAGGATAGCCCATAATTCATCGCCATTCTATGAAAGGAAGATTTACAAAGAATTTTGCAACGAACCTGTCCAGTATATGGAAAATAATTTGCCCAAAGAGATATTAAACAGGATATTTCGTAAGTCCTCAGAGAGTATGTCTGAGTTGCCTGATAACTCTGTGCATCTTATGATCACATCTCCTCCGTACAATGTTGGGAAAGAGTATGATCAAGACATGAGTCTTGAAGAATATAGGGAATTCTTAAAAAGAGTGTGGAAGGAGGTTTACAGAGTACTCGTCCCGGGTGGTAGGGCTTGTATAAATATAGCCAATATTGGTAGAAAACCCTACATACCACTGCACGCTTTTATCATAGAAGATATGCTTAACCTGGGATTTCTCATGAGAGGGGAGATAATATGGGTGAAAAAGGGTGGTGGTGCACCTTCAACTGCTTGGGGCACATGGATGTCTGCAAAAAATCCAACGCTTAGGGATGAACACGAGTACATACTTGTATTTTCTAAGAAGTTCTTTGAAAGACCCAAAACGGAAAATAAGGAAGATACTATAACAAGAGAAGAGTTTTTGGAGTATACAAAGAGCGTGTGGTATATGAAACCTGAAACAGCAAAAAAGATAGGGCATCCTGCTCCTTTTCCTGTGGAACTTCCTTATAGACTTATCCAGCTTTACGGTTTTAAAGGAGATGTTGTGCTTGATCCTTTTATGGGTAGCGGACAAACCGCATTAGCATGTTTAAAAACAGGTAGGTTTTACATAGGGTACGAAATTAACGAAGATTATGTTAGGCTTGCGGAAAAAAGAATAAGGCAATGGTCAGTTAATGGAACCGCGCTTCTCTAAGGTGATAACTCTCTCGAAGAAGGAAAACCTAACCCCATTCAAAAAAGATTAGAGTAGAGCTGTCTATTACTTGCCAATGATTATATCTTATGGCTATGGCTGTATCGCCCGCAAGGTAAATAACCAAGGAGCTTTTTAAGACTAAACCTAAGGTTTCTTTCTGCGTATCGCTTAAACTCTTCATCCTTATAAGAAGTTCCTTTCTGATTGACCAGTGAAAAGTTCCTGTATGGCTCACCTAACCACCAAAACGGAACAGTTAGCGTTATCAACCACTTTGTCCGCCGTTGCACCCAGAAGTCGCCTTACTAAAGGAGAGTGTTTTCTTGTGCCAAGCACTATAAGGTCCGCCCCTATCTCATTTGCCACATCCACTATCACATCCCCCGGTTTTCCATACCTTATAAGAGTTCTTGCCTGGATACCTTCATCCTGCGCCATTTCCAAAGCAGATTGCAAGATCTTTGCGTAGTATCTGTTTGCCTGTTCCTTTGCCTCTTCAGTCTCCGAAACGGTTTCTGCATACTCCGGTATTCTACCCACAGATAGGATAAAGAGTTCAGCCTCACAGTAGGATGCAAGATACAATGCCTTCTTGAGTGCAAGCTTGGCACCCTCCGAACCATCATAAGCCAGAAGAATCTTCCTGAACATAGCTCACCTCCTTAGTGGGCTTTTTCATACTATCTTCTTTAGGATAGAAGAACTTCTGGGCTATTAAGGTGGGAATTATGGCAGATAGTATGACTACCACCACAAGCACGGAGTATTGAGTTCTATCTATGATGCCGTTGTTTAACCCATAGAGTGCAGATATGGTGCCAAAGGTAAGCCCAGTGCTCATCAAAAGGGTATTATACATATTTGTTCTAAAGGGGAGCCTAAAGATTAGACCAGCTGGATATAGCCCAAGGAACTTAGTGAGGCTCTTTATGAAAAAGAAAATTACAATTAGTCCTAAGCTTACATATACAGCCTTTGCATCCACAAGACTACCAGCCTTTAGAAAGTAAAAGGGGGTAAGAAAGGCTATAGTGGATGCCCTTAATCTCTTCACAAGCTCTCTGTTTGCGAGAAAAAGGTTGGCAAGGACAGCTCCTACAAGGTAGGCGGGTAGAACCGCTTCACTGCCAGCTTTGCTGGCTAACCAACCCAAGGCAAAAAGGACAAACAGCACATACTTTACCTCTGGCTCGCTGGGATGGTTTTTCACATAATTAAAATACCTACGCGTAAAGGAAGGTAGCACAAATAGCACAACAACGGTTATCGCTACAAAGACCCCAAAGGTTGTTCCCAGCTTGGTAAAGATCAACCCTAAGGCTATAACCGTTCCGAGGTCATTCACAAAACAGGCAGCCAATATTAATTTCCCTAAGTCTGTCTCATTCAGCCCAGTTTCTACCATAACCGCATACACAACTGCCACTGATGTAGTCGAAAGTGCTATTCCTGCGAGCTGAGCTTGGGGCATATTCCATCCAAGCAAGTATTGGGCTATCAGCCATGCACCAATAAAGGGAGAGAAAAAACCTATCAAACCCAGAACCAAAGCCTCTTTCCAGTATCTTTTTACTACCTCTGTTTCCAACTCTGCACCCGCAAGGAATGTCAAGACAACCGCACCTACGCTGGCAAGAAAGGTTATCCACTGAGTAATGGGTGGATGGATCGTGTTTCCGGCAGCTATACCTACAATCAGCTCAATAAGAGCGGCAGATATACCTAATCTAAGAGATATAAGGCTTGCTATGAGTGCCAGAAGGAACCACACTGTAGCATCCCACCAAAGACCTTCCATCACCACCACCTCCTTTAAAGGAGTAGGTAGGCGTCATCAGCCCCGGTGGGAGCAGTTAAAGGAGGACGCCATCTCCTTATTTATAAAATATCAACCATGCTGAATTAACTGTCAAGTATGTTTTACCCATCCCCCTAAGCCTTTTTGGAAAAGAAATGGTAAATTACTACCGTATAAAATTTTTTTACGCGTATTTGCATTTTACCTCCATGCCTTTTAACCACCTTTTCTACAAGTTTGGTCCCAACACCAAGTCCATGAGCTTGAGGATCCCCCATGTCATTTCTAAATACAAGGTAAATTCCCCTTTGAGTTTTGCAGATTCTTATGTGGATGACGCTCTTTGAATACCTAATGGCGTTGCTTATTATGTTGTAAAGTATGTCCATTATGTCCACTCGGTCTGCATACACATAAGTTTCTACAGGTTTAAAAATAACCTTTTTCCCCTGAAGGTCCTCCTGAAAATCTCTTAACATCTCAAGTATGAGCTTATCAATTCTGATCCATTCTCTCTTTATCTGTTTCTCTTCTCGGAGTAAGTGGATTATGAGGTTCATATCCTTTTCAACTTTTAAAATGCTCTTTTCTAATCTGCTTAGCGCACTTTGGTCTTTTAACTTAGTTTTCAGAAGGGCAAGGTTCACCTTTTGAGTGGAGAGGAAGTTTCCAAACTTATGTGCTACCGATGCTACAAGGCTCTTAATCCACTCTTCTTGCTCTTTTAGTTTATCAAAAGTCTTACTTATGATGAGCTCGAACACTAACAAGAAGAAAAATACGACCCCGAACTCCATGAGTAGAAGACTTTTAAAGAAGTCTTCTATAATGGACTTGGCATAATTGGGCTTTACGCTCACATATATGTACCCATCAGGATGAGCAGGATCCTTGAAGGCGTAGCTTAAAGTTTTTTCCCTATAGTTTTCGCCTACCCAGAAGTCCTCATTACCTTTGTATGTTCTCTCAGATAAAAGGTAAGCCATATAATGAGTATAGGCTTGTTGATAAATGCTTAGCTCTACGAATCTTTTTAGCTTGTAAAACACGAAGATATTCAGAATAGCAAGAGCTACTGTGATGGTAAAAGCAAAGTAAAGCAAAAATTTAAGGTTTTCAAACTTCAACTTTGTATCCCCTTCCCTTCATGGAGATGATAAAGCCCTCTGGCAGTAGCTTCCTGAGGTTCTTTATGTACGCCCTTACCACCTCATCTCCTACAGCTTTCCCTCCCCATACATAGTTAAGTATCTCCTCAGAAGATACAAACCTACCCCTATTCTCCACGAGGAACTTAAAAAGTAGCCACTCCTTCCTTGACAGGTCTATTGGTTTACCACCTACCCACACTTTTTCTCTCTCAAAATCCACATCAACGGAACCTATTTTCAAGAGGGTATCCCCCACCTTCCTTTTATAGAGAGCTTTAAGCCGCAAAAGAAGTTCCTTTGGCTCAAAAGGTTTTACCATGTAGTCGTCCGCCCCTGCATTAAAACAGTTCTCTTTATCTTCTATACGGCTCTTTGCTGTAAGAACCAGTATAGGCGTTTTCTTATCTACTGTTCTTAGATCCCGCAGAAGCTTTTCCCCTGGTATGTGAGGCATTATAAGGTCTAAAACTATCACATCGTAAATGGAAAACTCCAGCAATCCAAATACCTCTCTTGGATCATAGATGTGATCCACTTGGATGCCATGCTCTTCAAGATATACCTTGAGCGACTCCCCCAGAAGTTTGTCATCTTCCACAAGAAGTACCTTCACAATTTATATTATAATGACTTGTGTGAGGCATTTATTTGTTGTTATCCTTTTATTATTTGCGTGTGCTAGCATGACTAAAAAGCTTGACCCAAAAGCTAAAGATCTGTACACTAAAGGTTATTACGGGGAGAAAGACTTTAAAGTGCTTTTGCAAGATGCAGATTGTCAAGATGAAATAAAAAGACTGTATAAGGTAAAAGCGGTTCAGGGGAAGGTAATGGTTTTAACGCTTACACACTCTCAACTTGAGAGTTTGTTGGGTAATGATTGTGTTGTGTACATATCACCTGCGCAGAAGTTAGAGTTCAAGTAATTCTTCCATTCCTATTATGCTATCTCTTCTTAGTTCCTCCCTCTCGTAAGGGTAGTCCCTTCTGAAGTGTACACCTCTGCTCTCCCTTCTTTTGAGTGCACTTTTTAGAGTAGAAAGAGCTACAAGGCTCATATCAAAAAGTTCCCTGTTTTCTACAGTATCTTCCCAGCTTTGATGGTTTTTTAGCCACTCTTTTAATTTTTTTACAGCTTGTGATAACCCTTCCTCTTCTCTTTCTAAACCGCAAGCGTTCCACATGAGTTTTCTGAGGTCTAAAAAATGGTAAGAAGGTCTCTGGGAAACTCTTCGCTCGCTTCTAAAGTGGGATCTGCTAAAAGAAAAGAACTTTATATCGTGGTAAATTCTGTAGGCGGCTCTGTAGCCAAAAACTACACCCTCCAGTAGTGAATTGGATGCTAACCTGTTAGCTCCGTGAACTCCTGTGCATGCGCACTCTCCTACTGCATAAACTCCAGCAATGGATGTCCTTCCGTAAAGGTCCACCTCTATACCACCTATAAAGTAGTGCGCTGCAGGAACTACAGGGATAAGATCTTTTGCTGGATCAAACCCCCTCTCCCTTAAAAAGTCCGTTATAGTAGGAAACCTAAGGTAAAACTTTTCCCCCATGTGTCTGGCATCTAAAAAAACCTTCCTACCCTCTTTTAGCTTTTTGTATATGGCTCTTGCTACTACATCCCTTGTTTCAAGTTCGTTTATAAACCTCTCTCCTTTATCATCTATTAGCAAAGCCCCCTCTCCCCTTACCGCTTCTGATATAAGCAGGTTGGTTCCCTCTATTAGAGTAGGATGAAACTGAACGAACTCTGGGTTTTTAACGCTTATGCCACACCTTATGGCCATACCTATGGCATCCCCTCTGACTTTTACAGGGTTTGATGTGTGAAGGAACATGCTTGACGCTCCACCCGTAGCAAGCACCAAAGCTTTTACTCTTATAAATTTCAAACCGTCATGATAATAAAGGACCCCTTGCACCTTATCTTCTGCAATGATCTCTTGTAATTCACCGGTAATTACCTTAATGCCTAAAGCTTCCACTTTTTTGTAAAGAGCCGAGTATATGGCTCTTCCCGTGTAGTCTTTTACTTTTAGCACTCTTGGAAAGGAATGTCCGCCCTCTGTAGTTGTATCTGTGTCAAAACTTACCCCCCACCTTTCCAAATCGCATATCCTCTGAATACCTTCATCAACAAGCACGGAAAGAGCTTTTTCATCGCACAAACCTCTACCTGCCCTTTGAGTATCTATAAAATGTAAAAAGGGACTATCCTGAGGATGCACACAAGCCGCTATCCCACCTCGAGAGTAGTAAGTGTTTCCCCTACCTCTTGTGAGGATAACGGGTTTTATTCCCAGCTCTGTCAAAGTTATGGCCGTGGTAAGTCCAGCGATCCCACTACCACATACTAAAACATCTACGCCTTC
The DNA here is from genome assembly GCA_028276405.1 of Hydrogenobacter sp. Lineage (GTDB taxonomy): Bacteria > Aquificota > Aquificia > Aquificales > Aquificaceae > Hydrogenobacter. The sequence continues at coordinate 10,821 of JAPYWJ010000023.1, read as the reverse complement.
CTCAGGTAGGTTTGATGTATCAAAGTTAAAGAAGAAGCGCATAGTTGTAATATACTCTCATAAGAAGGTCCGCCAGTCTGTCTGGGTCGTGCCTTACAAAATCCTCTTTATCACCTATAAGGTCTTCTGCGAAAACATTAAAGCCTTCTTTGGCTATTTTTGCTATATCGGGAATCACTGGCTCTTGCTCTTCTTCTAAATATCTTTTAAGTATAGAATTTGATGGCATCTTAGTGTTTACTATGACCGTATCCACTTTTTTTATGCCCGAGTGTTCCAAAAAAGTTGCGAGATGATCATAAGCGGTAAAACCATCCGTCTCACCGGGTTGTGTCATAGCGTTGACTACAAAAACTTTTAAAGCGTTTGACCTTTCAACAGCCTGTCTTATATCTTTTATTAAAAGATTGGGTATTACGCTCGTATAGAGACTTCCCGGACCAAAGACTATCATGTCCGCGGACTCTATCCTACCTATTGCCTCTATGGGTGTAAGGGTATTCTCTGGCTCTACCCATATCTTCTTAATTCTCGCTTTTTTCTCTTTACCGTAGTTGGTTATCTCTTCCTCGCCCACCACTACCTTCCCGTCAGAGAACTCTGCACACAGATGTATGTTATCAAGGGTTGCTGGGATAATGTCTCCCTTAGTTCTTAGGATCTGAGAGGCTATCTTTATAGCAGTCATAAAGCTACCTGTAATGTCAGAAAGAGCTACTAAAAAGAGATTTCCAAAGGCATGCCCTTCTAACTCTTCCCCTTTAAACCTGTATTGAAAGAGTTGTTGCATAACTTCCTCGCTTTCCGAGAGTGCGGTTATGCAGTTTCTTATATCTCCAGGTGCTGGTAAGTGGTAAGCTTTTCTGAGCCTTCCTGTGCTTCCACCGCTATCTGCAACGGTAACTATAGCGGACAGGTCCTTTATCCTTTCCCCCACTTCCTTTTTAAGTCCCCTCAAAAGACTGGAAAGTCCCGTACCTCCACCTATAGCCACTATGTTCATAAAAACCTCCTTGAATTTTTTCTCCCGTAGAAGTATTTTAAACCATTATGGTCATACTGAACCTCAGAGAAATATTCAAAAGGAGAAACAGATTTACAGGTTTTTATAGGCTATCTCCTAAAGATGTGCGTCTACCTGCAGACATGGGAGAGCTGACGGAACCTGTAGATGTGTTTGTAGAGATCACAAAAGAAAAGGGTGGCTACAGAGTGTATATGAAGATAGAAGGAAGCATAATCCTTGAATGTAGTAGGTGTCTGTCTGTGTTTAGCAAAGAGATGAACATCTCAGAGAACATAAAAATTGAACCTTATCCTACGAGGGATATGATCCAAATAAAACCTAAGGATCTTGAGGTCTCCTTCTTTGAAGATGAGGAGAACTTTAATTTGGCAGATCTAGTGAGAGAGCAGATCATACTGAGTATACCCATAAAACCCTTGTGCGACCCTGAGTGTAAGGGTATCCCACTGCAGGAAGAGACAAAAGGAGATCATAGGTTCTCCGCACTCAAAAAACTCCTTCACTAATGATAAGTAATCTCCCTAACCTTATATCCCTCCTGCGACTTTTGCTTGCACCTTTTATGCTTTACATAGACCGTGCATACCTTCCTCTGTTTTTCCTTTCTTTAGCTTTGACTGATGCTTTAGATGGTTTTTTGGCAAGAAGATGGCATGCAGAGACAAAAATGGGAAAGATCTTAGACCCACTTGCGGACAAGGTTTTTTTACTTACAGCCTTTTATTTGTGCAGTTTTGAACTTAAAAGACTACATCCTTCTGTGTTTTTTAGCTTACTTGCTAGGGATTTTTTCATAATTTCTGGTGCTTTAATGCTTTGGTTAAGGTTCAAAAGTGTACCTTCTCCTAGTTTTCTGGGAAAGATGACCACATGGGCTTTATCTTTGAGCGGGTTTTTGTGTATACTTTACGAGTCTAATACCTTTAACATCTTCCTTTCTGAGGTTTGTCTTCTTTTTGTGTTTCTGTCTTGGATGGATTATGGTATTAGAGGTATAAAGTCTCTTAAAAATCAAACTTTTTTCTGAGTCTCAACTTGTATTCTTGGGCATTGTTAGAGTAAATCCTCACTCCTGTAGATGTGTTAGGAGTCATCCGCAAATTTGCACCCCCATAAGTTTCTTTTGGGTCCCTTATGGTGCTTTGCTGATATTCTATGTTCAGTCTGTTAGTGATATCCTTTGAAACTTTTGTGGTTATACCAGCTTCACCAGTGGGACTGGTAGTAGGTGAGATATTTATTTTAACCTCTGTTCCTACCGCACTCGTTACACCCTCCACGAGTTTGCTAAACTCAGGAAACTTTGCTATCAAAGCAGAGGAAAGGGAAAACAAACCTTCGCCCGTCCCACCACCAAGTATTAGACTTGTAAGTAGCTCTTTAGTGTCCCTTGGGGGTTCTGACCTTACAAAGGCTTTGGGATTGCTGACCTCTCCTTTTATGTCTATAATAATGTTGTAATCGGGTGTTGGGGATAGCATGGTAACATTTAGGTTGCTTTCTTTGGAGCTTAGCAGCACGCTTCCTTCTCTTAGGTTAAACTCCTTGTTAAAGTATACTAAGCTGCCACCTATCAGGTTGAGTTTTATATGATAATCAGGCTCATAAAGGTTCCCCCCCAATCTGCCATCTGCGTAAGTGTATAAGTAGCCTTCTGGAAGATAGACCCTCAAAGGTTCAGGGGTAGAAAGCTTTATGTCCAAAGTAATAAGTTTGTAAGCTTGGGGTTTTTCCCGCTCTTTGCTTTCAAGCTTTTTTATGTTGAGATTTCCCCATATGTCCACATTAGCCTTTATATTCACATTCCTATAGTTGGTTATTATGTTTCCATCAGCCCTTGTAAAGCCGTTAAATCTCAAGTTTTCTGACCTATAGAGTACGGGTATTTGCTGAGTACTAAAGCCAACGCTCAACAACTTGCTATCACCAGAAAGGGTGAGCTTTATATCCCCTCCATCACCCTTAAAGTGAGCAAAACCTTTTCCCACTTTGTTGTCGTATGTGGCATACACCTTACCTTTCAAAGGCAAGGCTAGAAAGCGAGAACGCAACTCCACATCTTCTTGGGAAAAAACCTTTAGCAATAGGCTATCTGCGCTTTTCTCAAAGGTGTAGTTGAGCTGTCCTTTAGCATAAGCAAGCAATCTACTCTTTACAAGTCCAGAAATTTGCTCCAAGTCCAGCACCCCGTGCGAAGATGCCTTTAACTCACCCTTTTGGTAAGATAAACTCAGCACTCCTCTGATGGCTCCATCTATGTTTATATGGGGTATAACTATGCTTCTGTTCTTTATATCCACTTGTCCTTCAGATGTTTGCAATGTTATGAGTTTTTCAGAATTGACGCTTACAGATAGCTCTCCCAATTTCAAAATCCCTCTGTATTCTGAGCCCTTTAGAAGACTATCTGCAAAGCTTACATTGAAAGGTCCTACCTTCAAAGAAAAGCCCTTGAGCGCTCCCTTTAGCTCCTCTTGAGACCCTTCAAAGCTAAGATGAACAGGAAAACTATAGGTTTTGTATGTACCTTGACCTGTCAGACCCAAAACCAGGTTGTTCCCCCTCTTATCAAGATGGTAATGTCCCATCAAGGAAAAGTCTCCCTTCTGAAAGGTCATACTTCCCACAGAGCTCAAAGACCCATCCTCTAAGTAATACTTTAAAGTTCCTTTTGCATACTTAAAAGAGTATTCTGCTTTGAGCAAATCCCCTTCCACATAACCCTTTATGTCTCCGCTGGGTATGTAAAACTGACCTTTCTTTATGCCTTCAAAGTTAACGGAAAAACTACCCTTCCATGTGTCCTTTTTGAGAAGCTCAAACTGCGCTTTTACATGAGCGCTCAAGTCTTCTTTTCTTAAACTTCCTTGTAAGGAGCCCTTCATTAAAAGGTTAGAAGGTAAAGCTTTAACCCTCAGCTCACCTTTTATGTTCTCTCCGAAAGCTCCAGCATAACTTACAGAATACCCGTTGAAATCTAAAGTGCCTATGAAGCTTTTGTCTTTGATGGATCCATCTCCCTCTCCTTTTAAACCCTTTGAAAAGAACTCAATACGGTAATCATTACCACCTAAGTTCAAGTTAAAGGATAAATCCTCTAAAGGCGTACTCTTGTATACGGGATCTACAAGCTTTCCAACACCCGAGCTGTATAAAAAGCCTTTAACATACCTTAGACTTCCCGCATAGTTTAGGTAAGTGGAAAAACTTCCATAGGAGTAAGGAAACATGTAAGTTTGTATGTTCCCATCAAAGTCTTTTCCTGCAAAGGAACCAAAGATACTTATCCTTGCAGGATAGCTAACGGAGAGATCCACCTTGCCCACCTGTTTGTCATAATCAAGAGAAAGGTCTATGCTAAAACCCTTAAAGTTTCTATCAATGAGAAAAAGGTCGTCAGAAAAACCTCTGAGAGAAAGACTCTTTTTATTTGGGTAAACCACTACAAAGCCAGACAGATTTAAGCTAATGAGTATCTGAGTTTTTAGCATGTTATTGTCTAAGGGAAAGTTGGTAAACCTCACCTGAAGCATGTTTTCTGGATACATGGTGTAGTTAAAACTCGCGTAAGTTTTTCCTGCTGTAAGATGACCTCTGAGCTTTTTGCTTTCTTTAAAAGTCTGTGTAAAGATGCCTTCTGCAAGGAGCTTACCCAAGTTCCTGCCTTTAACCAGCAGGTAAGGAGCACTTGCGGTAAAGTTTGTATTGATGGAAACATAGTCTAAATTTCCAGATGCAGACACCTGCAGATTGGGAAGTATTAAGTCCTTACCTTCATAGCCTTTTATATAGCCATTGGCGTTAAAGTGTCCCCTTTTGCCCTTCCACTGTGCGCTAAGGTTAAAGGCATAAGAAGAGCTCAAAACACGAGCTTGGTCTATGTAGAAAACTCCATTTTTTGCATGAGCCTTTTTCAAAAAGACATAAAGCTCTTGATGATGCGATCCTTCCATATGAACAGCTTTTGCCCCTCCGTAGGATTCTAAAACAGCATTTCTTAGTCTTGCACCTTCCACAAACACAGTAATGCTTTCCCTATAAGGAAGGGAGTTTATAGAAACATAAACCCTGTCAACACGGAGGTTTATTCTTTCCGCTAGCTTAACCAGGTCAGTAAAGTCATAATCAAAAGGCTCTTCTGCATATTTTTTGCTTATCTCAATTAGGTTCACCTCATTTGCGTAAATCTCTGCAGGACTTAAGCTCATGGATTTTATACCTACAAAAAGAGAACTCCCCTTCATGTCAGGTATATAAAGGAAAAAACTTTCTACGGTGAAGCTCTTAAAATCCCAGTGTAAACCTTTTACTCCTACCTGCACTCCTTTTACTAATAGATAAGGTTTTACGAAAGAAAAGTAAATTAAAAGAAGAAAGAGAAGAAGATAACCTACATATTTCATTCAATACTGTGCATCTTCAAGTTTTCCTTTATTTTGTGAAGAAGCTCCGCGGGGTTTTTAATGGGGTACTCTATCTGAGATATTACCTCCTCTGCAGGTCTTCCTTTTATGAATATGCCGGAAAGTTTTTCCTTTATTTCTTGAGGTGATCTTATGGGGAAGTCCACACCTTTCAATCTTCTTAATGTCATGTAAGCCCACGGTATATCAAGAGCGTAAGCTATTCTTTCGCAATAGTCCATAAAGATCTTAGACTCCTCGTGACCCTCCTTTATAAGCTTGTAGGCTAATTTGGCAAGCCCTCCCGCTGTATGCACTTTCATTTCCTTTCTTTCCTCCTGAAGGAGCTCTTCAAGTCTCTTTATCTTTTCCATGGTGATGGTAGGGTCCGCTCTTAGTATGTTCCTTACTGTCTGTCCTGTTAGTCCTACTTGCTGCGCTATCTCCTGTTCTGTCTTTAGGTATTCTTCTCTTAGTACTACCGCATAAGACGCTCTGACTAAAGATGGAAGCCATGTGAGCGTCCTGTATTCCACAAGCTTTGAAAAACCACCAAGCAGATCAATGGCTTTCAGAAAGACCCTTGATACAAGAGCTTCCAGGTCTTGTTGCACAGGCTTTACTTCTATCATGTTTTCCCTCTCCTTCCGGAGGCTTTCTGCTCCGGGCTTAGGTATTTGTATCCCGCCCCTAGCAGGCGGTGCTAACAATTATTATATTTTTCCTGTTATAATTTACACAAGGAGGAATAAACAAAATGGTTAAAAAGTTTAGTCTTTTAGCGTCAGGTGTGCTACTTGTTATGTCCACGCAGGCGTGTGGCACATGGTCCGCAAAGTGCCCCAGTAAGGATATAGTCAAGAATGCAGTAAAGGATCTCATACCCCAGGACTTTACTGTTGAGTCAGTCTCCAATGTAAAGGGTATAAGCGGTCTTTGTGAGGTGGTGGTCAAAGTTGGTGCTCAGCCCATAGTGTTTTACACAGACAGCAGTACTCAGTATGTCATAGCGGGTAATCTCATAAGTATTAAAGACAAGAAGAACATCACAAGAGAAAGACAGCAGGAGTTTATGAAGGTGTCTACAAACTTACTGCAAGAGCTTGAAAAACATGTAAACTTCTCCTACGGACAGGGGAATAAGTACATATACTACATAACAGACCCCGACTGTCCCTTCTGTAAAAAGAGTGAGCCTATTATAGAAGAGTGGGCAAAGAAGAACAATGTGCAGGTGAAGGTTATACTCTTTCCTCTTCCCATACATCCTGATGCTTTTGGAAAGTCTGTTGCCCTTGTATGTGATAAGAAGGGATGGAACGAGCTTGTAAAAGGCTATGACTCAAAAAACCAGTGCGAGGATGGTAAAAAGAAAGTCACCGAAAACCTCCAATTTTTAAGCCAGCTTGGAGTAAACGGGACACCCACTTTTATAGGAATGAACGGAAAAATGCAGTCCGGTGTGCCTACGGAGGAAGACCTTAACAAGCTCGTAAACTAATTTTATGGAATGGATAAGGCAAGAGCTTGAGAATATAAAAAACGCACACCTTTACAGAGTAAGAAAGTCAAAAGAGGGGTTTTTGGACCTCTGTTCTAATGATTATCTAGCTTTAAGGGATCACCCTGAGGTAATCTCAGCATCCGCACAGGTTCTAAAAGAGTACGGCATGGGTTCAGGAGCGTCTCAGCTTGTCTCCGGCTACACCAAACATCACTTGCGCTTGGAGGAAAAGCTCGCAGAGTTTAAGAAAGTTCCCAGGTGCGTTCTTTTTGGTTCTGGATACCTTGCTAACCTAGGTGTAATTCCCTCCCTCGTAGGAGAAGGTGATCTTATCCTAAGTGATGAGCTTAATCATGCCAGTCTTATAGATGCGTGTAGACTTTCAAAAGCCAAAGTCCTTATATTCAGACACAGGGATTACGAGCATTTAGAAGGTTTACTTCAAGCAAACAGATACAGCTTTCGTAGGTGTCTTATAGTGAGCGACACAGTCTTTAGTATGGATGGAGATGTTGCCCATGTAAAACTTTTGAAAAAAATAGCAAAGGATCACGAGTGCATGCTTTATTTTGATGAAGCTCACGCGACAGGTGTTTTGGGAGCTACCGGAAGAGGTGGCTTGGAGGAATTTTCCGAAAGTTGGGATGAATACATAATTATTATGGGCACACTTTCAAAAGCGCTTGGTTCTTATGGTGCCTTTGTGTGTGGTTCTGAGATGCTGTGCGAATACTTGATAAACAAGGCAAGAAGTCTCATATTCTCCACATCTCTGCCTCCTTGTCTGTGTGCAGGTGCAGAAAAGTCCATAGAAATAATACAAAAGGAACCTGAAAGAGTAAAGCATCTCAAAACTCTTGCACAGCGTATATTTGAAAACTTAAAACGCATAAACTTAGAAGTTAGTTTTCACAACACTCCTATAATACCTTTGATGGTGTATGACGAGAAAAGGGCTGTAAAGTTAAGAGATTACCTTCTTAATAAAGGCATACTCCTTCAGGCTATCAGATATCCCACAGTCCCGATAGGTAAAGCAAGGCTCAGGCTCACGGTGAACATAAGGTATTCCGAGAGTGATCTTGAATTCTTCTTCTCCCAATTAAGAGAAGCGCTCAAACACTGCTGACTGCTCTGTCTACTATTTCCCTTATGATCTCCCTTTCAAGAGGTGAGCTAACTTTGGGAAGTATGGTTTCCAGTACAGATTTTTTAGCGCTTTGGTATCTTTCCAGCCTTCTTGCACATCTTATAGTGTCCCTGATGGAGAAAACGAACTCTACTGGTTCCTCAGACTTCTGTGTTTGATAGGCTCTATAAGCGTTCCTTATGGCATTGGCTATACTAAGTAGTTCAAAAAGCATGCGTATCTTTTCTTCCCTATCTGGATTCAGGAGTTTTTCTCCAAGCTCCGTCTTTACAGAATTTACCACATGGTACCAAAGATAAGTGAATTCCTCGGTGGATAACCCTTGCAGACCATCCACATGATCCCTAAGTATGAGCGCCTCATCTGGATAGTAAAAACCTCCTTCTCCTTCAAAGGGAGGATAGTCTATGTAAAGCACATCCGCCCTTGACTTTATATCCTGAGGTAGCTCAGAAACTCCCAAGTAATTTTGAGGGTTCATGCCACCTACAAGCAAAACATCGCGTCTTGCCTTTATTACTTCTCCAGATGAGAGCACCATGTACCTTCTGTAGTCAAACAGTGGGTTAAACATCTTCACCAGAGATGCAGGAAGAGTGTTTATCTCGTCAAAGTAAATGACTGCGCCGGGTGTTTGAAGAGCTTTCACAAGGTCTGAATAAACCTTTTTTGTTCCTCTTTTGGGATCAAACTCGTACATAAAGGTGATGTCTTCCCTCTCCATCTTAGAGTTGCATGGGATTATGTAAAGAGGTCTGCCCGTGAGCGCAGAAAAAACCTCTACAAGGAAGTTCTTTCCTACACCAGCATCTCCTTCTAAGATCAAGATACCTTCCTGATACCTGAGCTGTTCTTTCAGGATGGCGGTAAACTTCTCAAGGTTTTGGACAAACCACGGCGTTTCTTCGTAAGACACAAAGAGGGGTAGCCTATACTCTTGATAGGAGAAAAGCCCGTTAAGGTGTCTCAGGTAATACCTTATCCACGCTGGTGGATGCTTTAGCTCTTCTGCTCTTACTATGTTGGAGTATCTCTTTGGCTCTCTTACTATACCGTCTTGCCTTTCAAAAACTACTCTCACATAAGCCTGTCCGTCCGAATAGTACTTCTCTTCCACCTGAATTTTCCAAGGTAGCTTCCTTTTTTCCCCTGTGAATTTTTCCATTTTTTCACTGCCAAAGAATACATGCTGAGCGTCTATCCTTAACCTGTATCTTAAAAGTCTGCTTTTTAGGACACTTTCCTGAATAAGTTTGGTGAGCTCTTCCTGTGCTTGCCTTTGTATGTCCTTTGGTAGGCGCAAAAAGGACTCTCTGGCTATCTTTACCTGCTGTATGCCTTCTGCTGAAGTTATATCTATAATTTCAACATATTTTAGCGCAGATGATACCTTTTCAAGGGTTTGCTTTACCATTCTGTTAAAATATTCCAGTATTTCTTGCCTTAAGGTTTCAAGCTTTTGTCTCTCTTCCCCTTCGTAGCTTTTTATCCACTCTTCTGTATCCTTAAGGTCTTTCTCTTCCAAGTCCCCCTTTGAAAGCTTTTCTTTCAAGGTTTTCATAAAAAGATTTAACTTTGCCCTTTTTATGTCTTCCTCTGCTCTGCTTATTATCTCTCTTACCTCTCTCAAAGGTACATCAAAAGAGACAAGTTCTTTATACTCCTTGAGATGCTCTATGTCGTCCTCGTAGTTCAAAGAACTTAACCTTTTCTGAAGGTTTTTGTAGGAGCTTTCCACATTTTTTATGATCTGTTTGCGCCTGTCCTCAGTGTAGTAAAAGTCAGCAAGGTTAGAATACAGCTTAACAAGGTAGTAAAACCTCTTTTCTCCGTCATCTTGGTATGCGCAGGTGTATATGCTCCCGTCAGGACTAACCCTTACAACAGAATAGCCAAAACCCTCAACGGTTTGAAGGTAGGAGAGGGTATCAATATCAAGTATGCCAAGCTTGTTTTCCTCTGCATCTGCTACAAGCAAAAACCTTCCATCAGGAGAGAGGTCCATTTGTGAAGGCTTTAGAGGAATATCCAGCTTCTCCTTTTCTTTATACTCATTGAGGTCATAAAGAATAACACCGTTTTCGTGTCCTATAATGACAGTATTGCCTTTCAGACAGAGGGCCTTTTTTGCTGTATAAGGTAAAACTTTTAAAAGATTACCAGCCTTATCGTACAGGGCTAAGGAGGAACTTCCAGATAATAAGTATCTCCCATCTTCAAGTATCTTTATAACTTCAAGCTGTCCTATGTGGGCAGATCCGTAACTAAAAGTGCCAACAAAATCTATGGTTTCCACGCTCATGTCACCAGCAAGCTCTATGGCGTATATTCTCTCTCCAACCACTCCAAAGGCTAAGATGTTTCTTCTAATATCAAGTCCAGAAGATGGCCTTATGCCTTCCTGAGAGAGCTTTATACTTCTCCAAGTTTCGGGTCTTCTTCTGTCTGTCATGTAGTATATAAGCAGATAAGGAGGTGTAAGAAGTGCCAAGTAGTTGCCTTTAAAAATTATGTCCGTCACCACCTGTGCAGGAGGCCTTGCTGGCAGTCTGTGGAGCTTACCTTTCCAGTCGTAGAACTGTATTATACCGTGCCTTCTACCCACAAGAACCCAGTAGCCATCTTCTGACACGCCTATAGTCTCTATCCAAAACTCCTCTATGCGTGCATCTGCATCCCTTTCCAAATGCTCATCTCTGGAAAGCACTATCTCTCTATCTGGCAGCTTTATTCTGAT
>JAPYWJ010000049.1 GCA_028276405.1 Hydrogenobacter sp. | reverse complement strand
AGAGTAAGCAAGAGTGTGTGGCTCAGGTGGCTACTTAGCAGATTTGAGTTGATAGGGGATAGGGCGCACAGGCAGGTAGTTGAGGGTGTGTTTTCTTGGCTCAAAAGGTTTAACTTTGTGAGCGGATAAAGGGTATCACCTTGCTTACTTACTTGTATGCTTATGCAGTAGGCTACAGTTTCTACAGAAATATCAAAGTTCAGCTATGTGCTTGATTTCTCACCCAGCGTATATTCAATTATTATAAAAGCACTATATAAACACTTTTAATACCTTTATAACGCTTAATTAATTGACTTCTTAACCTTAAGGGATATAATTTCATGAAAACTTTATGGGAGGTAAAGGCATGAGTATAAGCAGGCGTGACCTTTTTAAATTGGTAGGTGTTGGGGCTTTGACCTTGGGAGTGCCCTCGATGGGCTTCTCTGCTGCTGAGAGGAAGAAAGCAGAAGCTATGCTTCCACCACCCAAGGGCAATAGAGTTGTCATATGCGGTGGTGGATGGGCAGGGCTTACTGTGGCCAAGTATCTCAAAAAAGAGAACCCCAATATAGATGTGGTTGTCATTGAAAAAAGACCCAACTTCTTCTCTTGTCCTATTTCTAATGAGTGGCTTGCTGGGCTTGTAAATCTTGATTTTATCTCTCATGACTATAACCAACCAGCATCAAAGTATGGATATAGGTTTGTCAACGCAGTGGTTGTTGGCATAGAAAGAGACAAGAAGAGGGTCTATACCAACCATGGCTATATAGAGTATAACTACCTTGTGTTAGCTCCTGGTATTCGTTATAACTACGATGCGTGGTTTAAAGGGGATAAGGATATGGCTTCTTACACCAGGATCAATTATCCCGCAGCTTTTATTCCTGGCTCAGAACACTTAGCTCTAAAAAGAAAGATTTGGGAGTTTGAAGAAGGAGACTTTGTTATAACTGTACCCCCAGGTGCTTATAGATGTCCACCGGCACCTTACGAGCGTGCAGCCATGATAGCTTATGTCTTTAAGAAAAACAATGTGAAAGGAAGGGTCGTCATACTTGACCCTAAGGAAGATATAGCTCCTAAGGGTCCCGGCTTTAGGGCAGCTTATGAACAGCTGTATCTTGGTATAGTAGAGTATGTTCCCAAAGCTCAGATAAAGGAAGTGGACCCAATAAAGAAAGTTATTAAAACCACAGCCGGAGACTTTAAGTTTGCAGATGCTAACTTGGTACCGCCGCATCAAGCAGGTGAGCTCGTATGGATGGCTGACTTGATAGCTAAGGATAAGGATGGCAAACCAACAGGCTGGGCAGACCAAGACCCTATTACCTTCCAAGCTAAAGCAGACCCCAATGTATTCCTAGTAGGTGATGTCATAGGTGGCGTCCCGTATCCCAAGAGCGGACATATGGGCAACTCACAGGGTAAGATAGTCGCAAAGATCATAGCCTCACGTATAGCAGGCAAAGATGTAAAACCCACGCTTCCTGATAACACATGCTACTCCATGGTTAACGGTGATCCTCAAGAGGCTATTGTCATAAATGTCACTTATGACTACAATGACAAAGAAAAGAAGATAGTACCAAAACCAAAGGTTATAAACGAACGCTCTACAGACCTTGCCAAGGCAACCTACGAATGGGCAAAGAGCATGTATAAGGACATGTTCTCCTAATTGGCACATAAATTGCCAGGAGATAGGCATGGACAGAAGGGGATTCATAAGGACATGTGGAGTTATAGCTGTGGCGTCCTTTTTGGACGCCAGGTTTTTCTCAGAAGCCTTGGCAAACCAAGAAGGGCTTTTGAAGACCTACAACAAAGCCTTGCTCACCAAGGAAGATGGCTCACCTATTTCAGAGAAGGACATACTCCCTCACAAAGAGTATATATTTTTCTATCCTTATGCTTCTACTCCGTGCTTTCTCTTAAATCTTGGTGATGAGGTCAAAGGTGCAGAGATAAAGCTGAACGATGGACAGGTATACCTTTGGAAGGGTGGGGTTGGCACTAAAAAAAGCATAGTAGCTTATTCTGCCATATGCTCTCACCAATGGAGCTACCCTACCAGAGAGTACGCTTTTATAAATTATTATCCCCCTGATAAGGCCTCCGAAACTACGAAGAGAGCAAGTGTGATACAGTGCTGTGCCCATCTTTCTGTATTTGACCCAAAAATGGGTGGCAAGGTTTTAGAAGGTCCAGCGGAAGTACCATTAGCCTCTATAGTTCTTCAGGAAGAAGATGGTAAGTTTTACGCTGTGGGAGTGCTTGGGAAAGATCAGTTTGATGCCTTCTTTGAAAATTACAAAACAGACCTCAGAAAAGAGTATGGCTCTTCTGCAAAAGCCAAACAGCTTGTGGATAAATGTAGCGTTGTGGAGGTGGAAAGGTATGTCAAAGAGCTTATTAGGTGTTAGCAGAAGAGACGTTATAAAAACCGTTGCAGGGGTGAGCTTTTTCCCAACAGTTGCCTTTTCCAAAAGTTCACAAAAAAGAGAAAGCGCGAAAGTGGTGATAGTGGGTGGTGGGTATGGGGGCATCACAGCTGCTAAGTATCTCAAGAAGGAAAATCCAAACCTCAGTGTTATATTAGTTGAAGAGAGACCCTTTTTTATGTCTTGTCCCCTCTCTAACCACTTCCTGGCAGGCCTTATGGAGCTTACTCCTCTTTGCTTTGCTTACAATGTATTGGAAGTAAAACATGGTGTGAAGATAATAAGGGACAAGGTATTAGGTATAGAACTTGACAAAAGAGCGGTTAGAACTTCTCAAGGATACATACACTATGACTTTTTGATACTTTCTCCAGGCATAGACTATGACATAGAGGACAAACCTTTCTATACCGAAACCCTTGTGTACTATCCACCAGCTTTTAAACCCGGTTCTGAACACATATACCTTAAAAGACTTCTTAGTGAGTTTGAAGGGGGAGATATAGTGATCACTGTACCCCCACCACCTTACAGATGTCCCCCTGCACCTTACGAAAGGGCAGCTCTCATAGCGGACATGATAAAAAGAAATAAGTTGAAAGCGCATCTTTACTTTATAGATGCCAACGAACGACCCCTAATAAATTCAGAAGGCTTTATGTCTGCATACTACGACCTTTATAAAGATGTTGCCACTTACATAACTTCTGCAGAGGTAAAAGATGTAGATGTCAGAAAAAGGATAGTAAAGACATCTCACGGAGACTTCAGGTTTGATATAGCAAATATAATACCACCTATGAAAGCTAACAACCTTTTAGCCTCCGCCGGTCTTCTCAAGAAGAGAGAAAAATGGGTAAGTGTCAATCCTTTAACCTTTGAAACTCATGTAGAAAACGTCTTTGTGATAGGTGACGCTTGCGTGAGCTATCTACCAAAGAGCGGTTATGCGGCACACTCAGAGGGCAAGGTAGTAGCTAAAATTCTAAGTGCAAGGTTAAAAGGGAAAGAGGTAAAGGAGGAACTTTTACAGATGGTTTGCTATGCAATGGTGAGCGATAAAGAAGCCATAATGACAGAAACCAGCTTTAAGTACGAAAGAGAGAAGGGAAGATTTATACCCATTCATAGGGAGGACAATGAGAGAAAGGAATCTACAGCAAAGAGGTACATAGAGTGGGCAAAGGGTTTGTGGAGGGATATGTTCGGATAAAGTGTTATCCATTTAAAAAAATGCTTGCCTACCTTTTTTATAGATGAAAAAACAAAGGGGAAAGGACCGTTCAAGGATTGGTACTTTCCTCCTTCTTCTCTTCTTTTGGTGGCTGTGGTCTTTCCACTATTTTGTCTTTAGCAAGCACCTCCGCTATAGCGTTTGCTACCTGAACTACTACATCTCTTGCCACCATATCAAGGGAAAGGTTCTTGCTTATACTCCAACCACCCCCACCAAAACCTCCAGCACCAGCACCAGCACCAAATAGCCCCCAAGAGGTTTTTTCAGAGTTTGCTTCAAAAGACTTGGAGTAGGCCACTTCTAATGTTTCGGGTTTTATCACATTCACATCCACTCCCATTTTTGCCTTGTCCTTTTTGATGCTTATAGCACCAAAAAGTGGTACAACACCACCACCAAGAGGTCCACCACTCCTTTCAAGCTCCAAAGCAGTTATAGAACCAGTTATCATATAGTCTACTTTAGGCGGTTGAACCTTTTGCCCGGTAGCTTCAAGGAGTTTCTTCATCTTCTCATACTGTTCCAAATCCACTATCTTAAAGCAATTAGTAGCCTTCAGAGCGTTTGTCAGCATGGTAGATACTCCCTTTCCTAACCCCTGAATTCCGCTTCCTGTGGTAAGAACTTCAAAGATGGGAAGGAGTTTTGGATTGTTTGGCTGTTGGCAAGCCCCTGCTTTACAGTCAAACTCCATAACCATTATGGAGTTCACCGGTTCAGAACACTTAACTACGGGGATTTGCCTTTCTTCCGTTTTGGTCTCCCCCGCTTGAGCAATAACACCTAGAGCTAAGAGCATAGCGAAGCTTTTCTTCATTTCCTCACCTCCTTTACTTTCCATTTTAGCAAAAATGCTAACACCCCGCAATCCTTTCCGTAGGGTAAATCCTTTTTTATCAGAGAAACCATGGAACAACATATATATAACCGCCAGACCTCCCAGTTTCTGACATGCCTTTCAACTCCACACGGTACATTAGGAACAAGGCAGGATAAGGAGGTATAGCCATGAAGCAACTAACTTTCAACTCCACACGGTACATTAGGAACAGTGCCTCCTGAGGGGGGTTCTTATGAGACCCCCTTCTTTCAACTCCACACGGTACATTAGGAACTTGGCTAAATGAGAATTATTCTCATAATTCATTTTTGAACTTTCAACTCCACACGGTACATTAGGAACAC
>JAPYWJ010000047.1 GCA_028276405.1 Hydrogenobacter sp. | reverse complement strand
TACTTACTTCTTTAATAGATGGCTCTGGTAGGAAGGCCTTGGTGAGAACAAAAGAAAGCAAAAAAGACGAAGTTTATCTGATAGCCACTCCCGATACATACCAAGACCTTCTTTCCATAATCTCTTATATAAAAAGGCACATACCCCAACTTGAGGTCATAGGAACACTAAAAGATGGATCAGAGGCACTTGATCTTTAATTTGCTTTACTTTCTTTTGGGTATCAAAGAAAACATCAAGAAGGCTCCTTCTTTTTTTGGTTCTGATTCTATCTGTCCTATGTCTGATAGCTCTTCCACGATCCTGTGTACTAGTTTGTCTCCTAATTCGGGGCGTATGTTTTCCCTTCCCCTGAACTTTATCCTAACTCTTACCTTGTCTCCATCCTCTAAGAACTCTCTCATGTGTTTGAGCTTTACTTTAAGGTCGTGTTCATCTATTCTTGTGGATAACTGAATGTCCTTTACTTCAATGGCATGCTCTCTTTGCTTTTTTCTGGCAGTTTTTTCTTTCTTCTTCTGCTCGTATATGAACTTTCCATAATCAAGTATCTTGCAAACGGGCGGGTTTGCTTGAGGTGCTATCTCCACAAGGTCTAAGCCTTTCTCTTCTGCCATTCTTAGTGCCTCCTCAAGGGGTACTATACCTACCTGTTTGCCCGTCTCGTCAATAAGCCTAACTTCTTTTACTCTTATCTGCCTGTTTATTCTGTAGTTTTGCATCATCACCTCCGAATTTTCTTAGATGAAATCATTGTTTTACCAATATGTACAAGGACAAGAGGAAGTTGATAAAAAGCAGTAAAGTAGAAAACATGGAAACCTTTCTAAAAAAACTTCTTTTAGGATGGTCAAAAGGAAGCAAGTCTATATCACCTAAGGACTTTTTTAGCTTTTTCAGATAGTAAGAGGTTATTATGTTAGCCCCCAACCCACTCATGAGAAGTAAAGCGTAAAGCTTATTTGCATCAGAAATAAGATAAGACAGTATTAAGAAAAATGCAAGAGGATAAAAGCGCCAAAGTATCTTTCCGTAAAATCTTCCTGCAAGGTTCTTGCTGTGTTTTTCTCTCAAAAGGACAGGTGCTACTACGAACACTAACAAAAAGAGTGCGCCTGCATACAACCCTAAAGGTATTTTGTTCATAAGGTTTTGGTTTTTGCCCTTCTGAAGAGTCTAAAAGCTAGCCCTGACAAGAAAAGCAAGGTTATAAATCCCACAAGAGCTAAAAAAAAGATGTACTTCACAGTTCTACCTCTGCGTGCCTTGATGCGTGACACTGGACATTTACTGCTACGGGAAGGGAAGCTATGTGGCAAGGATAAAGCTCTACTCTTACATCCACAGCGGTTACAGTTCCACCAAAGCCCATAGGTCCAAGACCGAGCTTGTTTATGTCCTCTATGAGCTCTTCTTCTATCCTTCTGGCTACAGGATCTTTGCTTCTTTCTCCTGTTTTTCTCAAGAGTGCCTTTTTTGAAAGGAGTGCGCAGTACTCAAAATTTCCACCTATTCCTACACCTACAGTAAGCGGAGGACAAGCGTTAGGTCCAGCAAGCTTTACAGTCTCAAGAACAAACCTCTTTACTCCTTCCCAGCCGTCTGCAGGTTTTAGCATGGCAAGGCGCGATGTGTTTTCGGACCCTGCACCTTTTGGTGCAAAGGTGATCCTAATTTTGTCTCCGGGCACTATGAAGAAGTGTATCACGGCGGGTGTGTTATCTTTTGTATTTTTCCTCTCAAAAACAGGGTCATAAACCATGGAAGCTCTCAGATAACCTTCGGTGTACGCCTGTCTTATACCTTCATTCAGAGCATCTACTAACGAGCCACCCACTACATGTACATCTTGTCCTATCTCCACAAAAAGCACAGCTACACCTGTATCCTGACAGTAAGCCATCTGCTCTTCTTTTGCGGTTTGAGCATTTAAAAGTATCTGTTTGAGCACTTCTTTGCCTATTGGAGACTCTTCTTTTTCCACTGCGGACTGGAAGGCATAGACCACATCTTGAGGAAGCTCGTAATTGGCCTTTATAGCTATCTCCTTAACTGCTTTTATTATCTTATCACAATGTACTTCTCGCATGAAGCATGTCCTCCACTACTTTTAAGTTTTTTTTCACTGACTCTACGGACCTTCTCCACATCTCCCTCTCCTCTGGTAGCATAGGGATGTTTATTATCTCTTCCACACCGCAACTACCTAGCTTTACAGGCACTCCCACGCATACATTTTGAGCCTCGTAGTATTCCCCTTCATCACCTTCTAAATACACAGAACAGGGAAGTATCCTCTTGTTGTCCGTGACTATAGCTTCCACCATCTCCACTATGGACGCAGCAGGTGCCCAGTAAGCTGAAGTTCCCATCAGGTCTACTATCTCTCCACCTCCAAATTGCGTCCTTTTTATAAGCTCAGAAAGTTTTTCCTTAGGTAGCATATCTTTTAAAGGTATTCCTCCCACATTGGATATGGATATGAGGGGCACCATCTCGTCTCCGTGTCCGCCTATAACATAAGCGTGTATGTCCTTTGGAGATACTTTCACCTCTTTGGATATAAAGGTTTTAAACCTTGCTGAATCAAGGACCCCAGCCATACCCATAACCTTCCTTTTATCAAATCCTAGCATCTTATAGACTGCGTAAGTCATAAGGTCCACAGGGTTGGTAACTACTATAACTATAGCGTCTTTTGCGTACTTCCTTATCCTTCCGCATATAACGGAAAGAATGGAGAGGTTCTTGTCTAACAGGTCTTCTCTTGACATGCCGGGCTTTCTGGGGAATCCTGCAGTTATGACTACTATGTCAGTACCCTCTAAGGCTTGGTATCCCTCACCCTCTGGGCTTATGGTGTAGCCTTCTACTTTGGCATCTATGTCTATGGCTGTGAGCATCTGCTTTATGTCAAGAGCTTTACCTTTCACGGGTTCTATAAGTTTATCTCCGTCCTTTCTTGGAATATCAAACATCCTAACATCCACAAGACCTCTCAGAGCAAGAAGACTCGCCGTGTGCTCACCCACATTACCCGCACCAATAACGGATACCACCTTTCTCATCTTCATGCTTGTACCTCCACCTTCTGTTTGTTCTTTATCCACCTTAGCAAGCCACCCGCAAGGAGCACGGATACTTGCTTTGGTGTAAGGTTATACTTGCAAGGTATCTCCTCTCCCGTTGTCCTGTTTATAACCAATATTTCTTTTCCGCTTTTTAGCCTTTCTATAAGCTCAGGAATATATATTTCGTCTTCCATGGAAAACTTGTTATAATCCTCTTTATCCACAAACTCAAGGGGAATTATGCCAAAGTTTACAAGGTTTGCATGGTGTATACGCGCAAAAGATTTAGCTATGACAACTCTAACACCCAAAAATCTTGGAGCCAAAGCGGCATGCTCTCTTGAGGAGCCTTGTCCGTAGTTTTCTCCGCCTATTATTATGTTTGCTTTACCTTTCTCATCTCTTACCTTTTTGGCTCTTTTTACAAACTCAGGGTCCACATAATGGTAAACATACTCACTTATAGCGTATATGTTAGACCTCAGGGGTAGTATCTTGGCACCTGCGGGCATTATGTGGTCTGTGGTTATGTTATCACCTACTATAAGAGATACTTCACCTTCTACAACTTGAGGAAGTTCGTCAAACTCTGGCAGTGGCACTATGTTAGGTCCTCTGTATATTTCTACATTTTTAGCTTCTTCCTCTGGCAATGGTTCTATGATGGCTTCGTCTCCGTATGGGAACTTTTCTGGCATTTGTACTTTTATCCACTTTATACCTTCTTTTTGAGCGAGCTTTCTTGGGTCTATGATCTCTCCTGCTATGGCACAGGCAACGCACACTTCAGGTGATGCCAAATACACTTTTGCATCTGGAGTACCAGACCTTCCTTCAAAGTTTCTATTGAAGCTCCTTACAGATACACCGCCACTTGGAGGTGCATAACCCATTCCTATACAGGGTCCGCAAGCGCTTTCTAATATCCTTGCTCCTGCCTTTAAAAAGTTCAGGAGTATGCCATTTTGAGTTATAAGTTCAAGAGCCTGTTTGGAACCTGGAGCCACGGCAAACACCACATCGGGATACACCTTTCTACCCTCTAACATCTTTCCTGCACGCGTCAGGTCTACAAAGGAAGAGTTAGTGCAAGAGCCTATAACTACTTGGTCTACTTTTACACCTTCTACTTCCCTTACTGGCACTACATTATCAGGAGAATGGGGACATGCTATGAGAGGCTCAAGCTCTGAAAGATTAATTTCTACCATCTCATCATACTCTGCAGATGGGTCTGGTAGAAGCTCCATCCAGTCCTGCTCCCTTCCCTGAGCTTTAAGATAATCTCTTGTTATCTCATCAGAGGGGAAGATGGAAGTAGTTGCCCCAAGCTCTGCACCCATGTTAGTTATAGTTGACCTCTCGGGGACAGAAAGCTCTTTTATACCTTCACCAAAGTATTCAAATATCTTGCCTATACCACCCTTTACCGTAAGCCTTCTTAAAAGTTCAAGAATTATGTCTTTGGCTGTTACCCACTCGGGAAGCTTTCCTGTGAGCTTCACACCCACTATCTTGGGCATCTTCATATAAAAGGGCTCACCTGCCATGGCAGCAGCCACATCAAGCCCTCCCGCACCTATGGCAAGCATGCCAACTCCACCAGAAGTTGGAGTATGAGAGTCAGAACCAAGAAGAGTTTTACCGGGTTTTGCGAACCTTTCCAAATGCACCTGATGGCATATACCGTTACCCGGTTTTGAAAGGTATATACCATAGCGCTTGGCGACGCTCATAAGATACTTATGATCATCAGGATTTCTAAAGTCTGTCTGAAGCATGTTGTGGTCTATATAACTTACCGAAAGCTCCGTCTTTACCCTATCCACACCCATAGCTTCAAATTGAAGGTAAGCCATGGTTCCTGTTGCATCCTGCGTAAGTGTTTGGTCTATCTTTATAGCTATCTCCTCGCCGGGAATGAGCTTTCCGCTCACCAAATGGCTTTCAATTATTTTATAAGCTACCGTTCCCTTTGCCATAAGAACCTCCTTTCAAAAAGGGATGATTTATATTATAGACTTTTTACCCTATAATTCTACCACGGAGTTTAGCCTGTGTTCTATAAGAGATAAGGCTCCAGTTCTTTCCTTATCCTTTCTAACTCCCTCTTCACAGTGGGATGATCTTGATCGAGGCTGTTCTAAAAACTCAACCCTTGATACTCAAATAACATACTAAGAAAGTTACAAAAGTCGGTGGCTAAAGACCTGCCTTTGTAAAATCACTCATGTTGTGAACTACTAGTGAGGGGGGATTTCACTAAATTTATATAATAAGACCTGTTTATGTTAAAGCGCAAAAGGGTTTCGCCTTTTGTTTTT
>JAPYWJ010000022.1 GCA_028276405.1 Hydrogenobacter sp. | reverse complement strand
TTGATGTTGGGGTCAATGAGTAGCTGAGCAAGGCGCATAACAGGGCAGTTGGTGAGGTAAGAGATTATAAAGAGGGTAGCTATTTGAGCATTTGAGAGTTTAGGCTTTCTGCCTGATTTAGACTTTTACCAAACCTTAGTTTTAAACTAATTTCTCACCCAGCGTATTTAATAAGTTTATAACTTTCTTCACTATGGTTTCTGCAGAAGCCTGTTTTTGGGTGAATTCCATCTTTTCTTCTCTACCATCCGCATAAAGTATGTAGCCCATGTAAAAGTCCTTATCCATAACCTCTAAAGGATTGGCTATTAGCATGTCAAGATCTTTTCTTTTTAGTTTTTCCCAGCTGTTTTTTAGAAGCTGACTTTCCTCCTCAAGGGAAAAACCTATTAAGAGTCTTCCTCTCTTGTCTTTTCCAAGCTCTTCAAGGATGTCCGGCGTTTTCACAAGCTCAAGGTTTATGCTCTCTGATTTTTTAATTTTGCCCGCATACCTCGTGGTAGGGGTAAAATCCGAAATGGCTGCGTTCATAACAATTATGTCAGCCCAATCCTTTAGGTCCATCACTTTTTGGTACATTTCCTGTGTAGATATAACTCTGTGTATCTCAACCTCCGGAGGTTCCTTAGCTGTAGTAAAGCCAGCTATTATCTTTACATCTGCACCGTACCATCTGAAAGTGCTTGCTAATGCAAAGCCCATTTTACCACTGGAGGAGTTAGATATAAAACGCACTTGGTCTATGTATTCCCTTGTAGCACCGCATGTGATGAGGACCCTTTTGTTCTTCAAGGGTTTTGGTCTTATTGCGTACTCTATCCAATCAAGAATTCTCTCTTCGCTGGCAAGCTTTCCTTGTCCTTCCTCTTCACAGACGAGTTTTCCTTCTTCTGGTTCTATGATGATGTGTCCTATACTTTTTAGCTTTTCTATGTGTTCTTTTATGATGGGGTTGGTATACATGGAAACATTACCTGCGGGTGCTATCAGAAGTCTGCCGCTGTATGCAAGCAGGGTAGAGGTAAGGAGGTTATCACCTATCCCAAGAGCTATCTTGGATAAAGTATTTACGCTGCAAGGAGCAACGAGGAAAACATCACACCATCTTGCAAGGTTTATATGTGCTAAAGGGTCATCTTCCCATTGGGAATAAACCCTATAACCGCTGAGAGCTTCAAAGGTAAGCCTACTTATAAATTTTTCAGAGAAAGGGCTCATGATAACTCTAACTTGATAGTTCTTTTTCCGTAAGGACCTTATAAGGTCGCAAACCTTATATATGGCAATGCTTGAGGATACACCGATAAGAACTTTCGTCATTCAAAATAGTATTTTAACATCTCCTTTAGGTCACCTCTAAGCTCAAGTAGGTACTCTATAGCTTCTCTTACTGCGCCTTCTCCACCCTTTGCTTTTGTAATGTACAAAGCGGCTTTCTGTACCAAAGCCGGTGCATCACAAACCACTATAGGAAAACCAACTCTAAGGAGGATGGGAAGGTCCACATAGTCATCTCCTATGAAGGCTACTTCTTCGTAGTTAAGGTGATTTTTCTTTAAAATCTCCTCAAAAACTGGCAGTTTTTCGTTGTGTCCCAAATATACCTCTTCAACTCCCAGCTCTCTAAGCCTATTTATAAGAGGTTTTGAGTTTCTTCCTGATATCACCCCCGTTTTTATACCTGCCTTTTGAATAAGCTTTATCCCCAATCCGTCTCTTACATTAAATACTTTTATCTCTTCCCCTTTATGTGTGTAATACAATTTTCCGTCTGTTAAAACCCCGTCCACATCCATAAGAAGTATCTTAACTTTTTTTGCCTTCTCTGAGAGATCCATAGTATAATAATTTAAGAGCCCACCGAAAGGAGGAAAACAATGAACCTTTACGAGTATGAGGCTTACGATAAGATATTCAAAAAATACGGTATACCAACGCCCAAGTACATGTTTGCGGACCACATAAACGACGAGCTTGTACAGTTTGTAAATGACCTTGGTGAGTGCGTGGTAAAGTCTCAGGTGCTCGTGGGTAAAAGGGGAAAAGCTGGAGCGGTAAAGGTGTGCCATGATCCACAAACCGCTGTAGAGACAGCACAAACCCTCCTTAAGTATCCCGTTTACGGAGAAATGCCCGTAGGGATACTCATCTCACAGAAGGCAAACATTCTCAAAGAGCTTTATGCTTCCATTACCTATTCCACAGAGGTGAGGTCTCCTGTACTCACCCTGAGCCTAGAAGGTGGTATGGATATAGAGGAAGTGCCACCCGAAAAGGTCAAAACTTGGGTTATAAACCCACTCAAAGGACTTTATCCCCACATGGTTAGAAATTATCTGCTTGAGCTTGGTTTTCCCCAAGAATACATGGGAGTTATTAGAGAGCTTTCGGAAGTTATTGCCAACATGTACAGAGCTTTTTGGGAAACAGAAGCGAGGCTGTTGGAGATAAATCCCCTTGCCATATGTGATGTGGATGGCAAACAAAAGATTTACGCTCTTGATGCGGTAGTAACCATAGATGACGATGCGTCAGTTCCTCCCTCCAAAATATACAGTGCCAGGACTGCGCTCAAAAGACCACCCACAGAAAGAGAGACTCAGGCATCTTTAATAGACAGAGATGACCATCGCGGAAAGGCCGGCTCTTATGTAGAAATGGATGGTGATATTGCCATGATGACTTTTGGTGGTGGTGGCTCAACGGTTACCATAGAAACTACCTACGCTGTAGGGCTAAAGCCTGCCAACTTTACAGACATAGGTGGAAACCCCCCTGCAGAGAAGATGTATAAGATAACAAGAATAATACTATCAAAACCTGGCATAAGAGGCGTGCTCGTTTGCGGTGGAACCGCTAACAATACAAGGATAGATGTGACCTTAGGAGAAGGAGTAGCAAATGCTATAAGAGATCTTTACAAAGAGGGTAAGCTAAACCCTGACTGGGTGTGGGTGGTGCGCAGAAACGGTCCAGAGGCTGAAAAGGGTCTTCGTATGCTTTTTGAAGCTTTTAAGGAATGCAAGGTAAAAGGTGAGATATACGACTCTTCTTTACCGCTTACAGAAGCACCCATTAGACTAAAGGAACTCCTTGACAGATGCGTAAGCGGAAAAGAAGAGGACAGACATCTTACAGAAGAACAAGCCAAGGACATGGGCATATAGAATTAGTTTATAATCATTACCTAAATGATCAGAGCTTTCGTAGGTTTTTTTACTACAAAGAAATTGTATGAACACATAGAAAAATTAGAAAAGCAAACGGAAAGCTTTATAAAAGGCAAATGGGTAGAACCCCAAAACCTCCACATGACCTTTCAGTTTTTGGGTGACATAGAGGAAGAAAAACTGATGGATATTATCAAAAACATACAAACTGTGGCAAACAAATACAAACCCATACAGGTAAAGTACAGGTCTTTGGGAGTTTTCCCTTCTATTGATAAAGCAAGGGTTTTGTGGATAGGCGTTTCAGAGGGTAGTAATCAACTGAGAGACCTTGCTAAAGAAGTCATCAGGGTCAACAGAAGGTCAGGTATAAGAGAGGAGGGCAAACCTTTCCATCCGCATGTAACAGTATGTAGGATAAAAGAGTTTGATCGGAAGAAACTCAAAGATCTTCTAAAACATTACGAAAACACAAACTTTGGAGAAGATGCTGTGGATCGCATAGCTTTGGTCAAGAGCTCTCTGAGTTCTATAGGTCCCATTTACACTATTTTGGAGGAGTTTTACTTCCATGGATAAGCTTACTTACAAGTCTGTTGGCGTGGATGTTCAAAAGGCTGAGGAGTTTGTAGAATACATAAAAGAGAAAGTAAAACTTCTTTCAAAGGGCGT
Organism: Hydrogenobacter sp.; assembly: GCA_028276405.1. GTDB lineage: Bacteria > Aquificota > Aquificia > Aquificales > Aquificaceae > Hydrogenobacter. Next base: position 19,073 of record JAPYWJ010000022.1, on the reverse strand, counting down.
TCTGCTTTGGGGAAGTTTTTCAAGCGGGTTGGAAATAAGGGGATACAGAGAGCCTGTGATCATGATGTCCACAGACGGTGTGGGGACAAAGTTAAAGATAGCCCAGGCAGTTGGGGTACATCACACTATAGGCATAGACCTTGTTGCCATGAATGTAAATGATGTTATAACATCGGGTGCAGAACCTATTGCCTTTTTGGACTACATAGCAACTGGAAGAATAGACCTTGAGGTGCTCAAGAAAGTTATTGATGGTATAGTTGAAGGTTGTAAAATAGCCCATGTGCCTCTGGTAGGTGGCGAAACTGCACAAATGCCAGACTTTTATCCTGATGGAGTTTATGACCTTGCAGGTTTTTGCTTGGGAGTGTGTGAGAAAGATAAACTTATAACGGGTAAGGACATAAAGGAAGGAGATGTTTTAGTAGGTTTTGCATCTTCTGGTTTTCACTCTAACGGTTATTCTCTCATAAGAAAGGTCTTGGAACTGAGAGGAGTTAGCTACACGGATAAAGTAGATGGCAAGTATGTTTATGAAATACTTCTTGAACCCACGCGTATATACGCACAAGAGATTGAAAAACTCAAAGGAAAGGTCAAACTCAAAGGTATGGCACACATAACGGGAGGTGGTATAAGAGGCAACCTGATAAGAATTCTACCAGAAGGCAAAAGGGCGGTGGTAGAAAAGAAGCTTATACCAGAAAGTCATGTATTTGAATGGATAAAAGATTTGGGCAATATAGAAGAAGATGAGATGTATAAGACCTTTAATATGGGGCTTGGTTTTGTGCTGGTAGTAGATGAAAAAGAAGTAAGCACTGTAAAAGAGCTCGTTGAGTCTGCTTTTGTATGTGGATACATAGAGGAGGGCAAGAAAGATGTCTTATTTGTTTAAAAGGGCGTTCTTGGTAAGTGTGCTTTTTGCAAGCCTCTCTTTCGGTCAAGTCATACAGAGGGTGGAAATATCCGGAGCTAAGTATGTGCCTGACGAAGTCATAAAGGCTCTGATAAAGGCAAGGGAGGGTATCACCTACACACCTGACTTGGTTAGAGAGGATATAAGAAGGCTATACAGAACAGGATTTTTTGATAAGATAGAGGTACGGGAAGAAAGAGAAGGTGATAAAGTTATACTCCACTATAATGTGGTAGACCTTCCCATTATCTATAAGATAGAATTTACTGGAAACAGAAAGATAAAGTCAGAGGACTTAGAGAAAAAGATAGGCATAGAGACGGAAGTGGGCAAAATAGACATAGAAGAGCTCACTAAAGGCTATACATCCTCACCTGCCTTAGAGGAAAAGGTAGAGATCCAAAGGAAACTAAAACTGGGAAGGGTTTTAAGCAGAGAGGAGATGGAGTACATAAAGAGGAAGATCATAGAAGCATACGCCAAAGAAGGTTACCCAAATGTGGTGGTATCTTACCACATAGTCCCAAAGAAAGGGGCTTCCAAACTGGTCTATCAAATAGTGGAAGGCTCTCCAGAGTATGTGTCCTCAATAGTGTTCAAAGGGAACAAAACTTTCAGGTCTGGCAAGTTGTTAGACCAGATGGAAACGAAACCACCAAGTCTGCTGGCTCTTAGATTACATCCACCTTTCAGCGAAGAAGTCCTAAAGGATGATATCAGAAGGCTTGAGGACTTTTATAGGTCAGAAGGCTTTTTGGACGCAAAGGTATCTTACAAGATAATCAAAAAAGACAGCAAATACACGGTGGAAATAAACATAGATGAAGGCAGAAGGTACAAGCTTGATGAACTCAAAATAGAGGGCAACACCCTTTTCTCTTACGGGGAACTTGTGGGAAAGATCCTGAAGAAAAACACAGGCGGTTATTATAGAGAACAAGTCATAAATAGTATTATGGAAAGTATAAAAAGGCAATACTCTTCCATAGGTTTTCTTAATGTTTCCGTTTCCAAAGATGAAAAGATAGACAATGAAGGCAAAAAGGTGAGTGTGGTACTAAAGATAAACGAGGGAGAACCCGTTTATGTGGACAGGATCCAAATAAGGGGCAACTACGAGACAAGGGATTATGTAATAAGAAGGGAAATGAGAATACAAGAAGGTGAGCTTGCAGACGAAAAAGAGATAGAACGCTCAAGGACAAGGATATTCAACCTTGGCTATTACGAAGATGTGTCCATACAGCCTTTACCTTCGGAGGGCAAAAGGTGGGACTTTGAGGTCAATGTCAGAGAAAGGTTTACTGGGCAGTTCTCTGTAGGTCTTGGATACAATCAGGTTACAAAAGTGGCAGGCTTTGTGTCTCTAAGAAAGGGCAACTTTTTGGGCACTGGCGATATAGCGGGCATATCTGTATCTTACGGTAGCAGATACAAGGACAATTCGGTATCTTACACCAAAAAGTGGTTTCTCAATAAACCTATGGATCTTACTGGTTCCATATACGATAGGCGCATAGACTACACTACATACACAGTGTCCAGAACGGGAATTGACTTAATAATTTCGCGTGAGTTTGCGGAGTTTTGGAAAGTAAGCGCTGGGTTTAGCATACAGAGGGTTAACTATTCTAACATATCACCCGATGCATCCCCAGCCATCCAACAAGAGGCGGGCACAAGACAGTCAAGAAAACTCATCTTTGGCATTACCAGAGATACAAGAGACAACTACCTGTTCCCGACAAAAGGTGCTCTTACAGACCTTAGCTATTCTGTTGCTATTCCTGTTTTGGGAGGTACAGAGAGGTTCAACAAGGTAGTCCTGTCGCATCAGATGTTTATGAAGGATAACATCTTTGACACGGGTCTTATATTATCTTTAAAGGGCGTGGTAGGTATGGCAGAGCCTTACGGTGGGAGAACTGTACCACTTGACGAGAGGTTCTTTGTGGGTGGGGACTTTACTATAAGGGGTTACAAGTACGGTTATGCTGGACCGCTGGACCCTAACACCAATGACCCTATAGGAGGAGACAAAGAGCTTATACTGTCTGCAGAACTTAACTATCCCATATACAAGAACATACTTTATGGCGCTGTATTTTACGACACTGGTTTGTCCGCTAACGCCTGGAAGGACTTCAAACCTCAAAATTTCCGTGGTGGCTACGGTGTAGGCATAAGGTTCATAACTCCCTTTGCTCCCATAAAGCTTGACTGGGCTTTCAAGACCAAAAAAGTGCCGGGCGATACATCAAGAAGCAAACTTCACTTTGTGCTTGGAGTGTTCTTCTGATGATACCAAAGGCTTTAACCATTGCAGGCTCTGACAGTGGAGGAGGCGCTGGCATACAGGCGGACCTTAAAACTTTTACCGTTCTTGGCGTTTACGGTATGACTGCAATAACTTCTATTACCGTTCAAAACACTGTGGGAGTATTTGGCGTTTATGACCTTCCTGCGCATGTAGTTTATAACCAGATAAAAGTAGTAGTGGAAGATATAGGCACAGATGCTGCAAAAACAGGAATGCTCTCTTCCGAAGAGATCATAAAGGCTGTTTCAAAAGCTGTAAAGGATTTTAGGATAGAAAGGCTTGTCGTGGACCCTGTTATGAGGGCAAAATCAGGAGACTCTCTACTTGAACCTTCTGCAAAAGAAACCCTTGTTAAACAGCTTTTACCTCTTGCTCTTGTTGTAACACCCAATATTCCAGAAGCTCAAGAAATTTGCGGTTTTGAGATAAATAGCATACAGGACATGGAAAAAGCCTGCAGAGTAATCTACTCCCTTGGTCCTTCTTATGTGGTAGTAAAGGGTGGACACCTTGAAGGTGATAAGAAAGTAGATGTAGTTTATGATGGGAAGGGCTTTCACTATCTGGAAGGTAAGTATGTGTTTACAAAAAACACTCACGGTACTGGATGCACTTTTTCTTCGGCTATAACAGCCTTTTTGGCAAAAGGAGAAGCACCTCTTGAAGCCATCACAAAGGCAAAACATTATCTTCAGTCTGCCATAGAGAAAAGCTTTGATCTAGGGCATGGGCATGGACCCTTGAATCACATGTGGATGTTATAATTTTTCCATGCGCACAGTGGATGTAAGCTCAAAACCGCAAACCCTTAGAACTGCAAAAGCTTACGGTAGGATAAGACTAAACCCCCAAACAGTAAAAGCCATACTAGAAGGAAGAGTACCAAAGGGAAATGTCCTTGAGGCAAGCAGGCTTGCAGGTATCATGTCTGTAAAAAGGACATCAGAGCTCTTACCCTTTTGCCACCCTCTGATTTTTCAGCACGCTCAGGTGGATATAAATGTAAAGGAGGATACTATAGAAGCGTTTTCTTATGTAAAAGGTATAGAAAGGACTGGCTACGAAATGGAAGCTCTAACTTCGGTAGCCATCTGTTTGCTCACCATTTACGACATGTGCAAAGGCATGGACCAAAACATGGTTATTGAAGAGATAAGGCTTGTTGAAAAGACAGGTGGCAAATCCCAGTGGGCAAAAGACTTAAGCGGTAAAAGACTGCTCGTGATAGCAGAAGGTGATATGCTTCAACTTGTGCTGAACCATCTTGAGAAACTAAAACCGTCCTTCATAGGCATGCAGGAAGCTGAAGGATACCACATGGTCATATCCACACAAGATATACCCATCCAAGATGAGTTCTACGGACTTCAAGTCATTATAAATCAGACTTTGTTTAGCTTACTTCCCACATACCTAAAAAGAGGCGTACGCATTGGAAAAGATCCTTTAGGGCGTGTGGTTATATACATAGAACCTTCTGAGCACATTATATCTGCCTTTTTTGAAAACTTCTCACAACTTCTTGGAACATGGGCAGATGGATAAGCTATACTTTTGGCTAACCCTAAAAGCCATAAAAGGCTTAGGAGAAAAAAGCATAAAACAGCTGTACACTTTCTACAAAGACCCAAGACTCATCTTTGAAAGTCATCAGGAAGAGTTAGAACAAGTAGTAGGCAAAGAAAAAGCTTTTAAGATAAAAAATACAGACCTGTCCTTTGACCCCCAAGAAGTTCTCAAACAAATAGAAAGAGAAGGTATAAAGTGGCTGACCTTAGATGACAAAAACTACCCAAAACTTCTTAGAGACATACCGGACCCTCCACCTGTGCTTTTCTACATAGGACATATAAAAGATATGCTCTCTGTTGCAGTAGTAGGCACTCGTAGGCCTGAGTATTACAGCATAGGCTTTACAAAAGACTTGATAAGACAGCTCGTTAGTATGTCTTTTGGGATCGTCTCGGGAGGAGCAAAAGGTATAGACCTTTTATCTCACAGGTATGCGGTGGAGTTTGGTGGATACACTGTGTGCGTGTTGGGTTTTGGTATTCTCAACACACCCAAATACCTTGAATTTCTTTTATCCAAAGGTTCTTGCTTTATCTCCGAGTTTTTACCCACAGAACCTCCCAGCCATTATACCTTCCCTAGACGCAACAGGATAATAAGCGGTATGTCTCAATATGTTTTCGTAGTAGAAGCAGGAATAAACAGTGGGGCTCTTATAACTGCGGAGTATGCTTATAAACAAAAGAGACCCGTCTATGCTCATATTGGTGTAGGTAAAAGCGATAGATGGGATGGATGTGCAAAGCTCATCAACGAAGGGAAGGCAAAGTTTTTCAGAAGTGTTCAAGAGATTATACTAAGCAGTAATGCCCAGAAAGAAAGCGATGGAATTCTAAACTTACTTGTAAGCCCCAAAACCTTTGACCAGCTTATAGCTATTTCTGGCATCAGCCCCGAGGAACTTCTCAGGATACTCACAGACTACGAGCTTAGCGGTAAGATAGTAAAGATGGGAGCTTATTACAGATTGGCTTAGGTATCTTCATCAGCATGCATATAAAAGAACTTACCTTTGACTTCAAAAGCCCTTGGTCCTGTAAGAGCGTTAGCCACAAGGTAGGTTTCTGAGGGTATCTCTTCTACATGTAAACCTTTAACAAATGGTGCTGTCCAAGGAGGTAGCCTCACGCTAAAAGGTCCTGTGTGCTTGGCAAGACACGATAAAGCCCTACTCATGTGCTTTAGTTTTCCCACATAGTCATAGAGCCTTGGAGGAGTAGCGTCTTTCCTCAAAAGTAGGAGAGCCTTTGGTGTAAATACAGAGCCATACATAAAAATGGAAAAATGAGCATCTGGCATGCTAAGGCGCCACTCTAAGGTCTTCCCATCTCTAAAATTAATGATCAGATGTTTCCTTTTCATCTGATGCCACAGAAAGTTTGCAAGAGAGAGGTCTTTTAACTCTTCAAACCTCTCGTAAAACTTCCTATCTCCACTTTTTACTACAAGCTCTCTGACAGGTTCTACATCTTCGTAAATACCAAGCCTTAAAGCCAAAAGCCGAGCTCTCTTCATGGGAAAGCCATAGCCAAAGTGTATAACACGCTTGCCTTCCAAGGGTAGGTAATGCATAATATACTTTTTGACAAGCTGTGAAAAGACACCTTCCCTTTTAAAGATCCCTCTGTAGCTTGGGTCCACCATGCTATCAGAGATAACCGCGGATATAACTTCTCTTCCAAAATAAAGACATCTTCTTGGGACAGCACCGTAGTGAGCAATTATTTTACCTTTGTCTTCTGCCACATAAACCATGGTTCCCAATCTGTGCGCTTTGTACTTCCAGTACCAGAGCTCATAAGACATCTCCTTTCCAAACACAGTACGAAAGAGTTCCCTTATACCTTCTTCATCACCTTCTTTATAAGGCCTTATTTCCATTATAGATTCTCCGAAAGGCTAAAGACCGCCAAGATCATAGAAAAGACTATAAGACCCACTATAAGCCCCATGATGAGTATGACGACGGGTTCAAGCAGACTTATAAATCTTTTTACAGAAGTTTTAAACTCTTCGTTATAAGTGGTGTATATCTGATAAAAAGCACCTGCAAGCTCACCAGTTTGCTCACCTACAGCAACTATCTCCATAACTACCTGAGGAAATACACCCCGAGACTTCATAGCCTTGGAAAGAGACACACCCTTTATCACATCATTATACACATGCCTTATGGCATCTCTCATTATAAGAGTTGTAGGTACTTGGCTTGCAAGCTCAAGAGCGTAATTAAGAGCTACACCACCTTTAACGAGAGTATACAGAGTTTGAAAGATTCTTATTATTTCAGTGTTTAAAAGAAGCTTTCCCAAAAAGGGTATTTTGTAAAGTATGCTTTCTAACCTTAATCTGTGCTGTCTTTTCCTGATGGCATACCTTAAGTACAAAAACACAAGTAGAAAAAAGATGAGTGTGCCCACCATGAGATAATTTATGGCATCTGTGAAAGAGAACATGAGCCTTGTAAGTAAAGGAAGCTTTATGTCTGTACTCTGAAATACAAGCTTGAACTTAGGCACCACATAAGAAGATATGACAAGAAGAGAAAAAACGGAGACACCGAAAACAAAGGAAGGATATATCATGGCAGTAAGAACGCTGCTTTTTAGCTCGTTCTCCTCTTTTATAAAGTCAAGAATCAGGCTAAGGGTTTCTTCAAGACTTCCGCTCTCTTCTGCAGACCTTATCATCTGTACATAAAAGCTCGGAAACAAGTTAGAAAAACTAAGAGCCATACTGAGCGTGCTCCCAGACCTTATCTCTTCGTAAACTTTCAGTAATTTCTCATAATACTTTTTCTCCCTCTCTGCTATAAATAATAGGGCTTTATCCACTGTGAGACCAGACCTCAAAAGCTGGAGAAGGTTAGAAGTAAACCTCTCTAAGAACTTAGCATCTATACGCGCACCTTTTACATTCAACTCCTTTAAACTCAGGACTTTTATACCCTGAGCCTTGAGCTTAGAGAGTGCAGAAGTCTTGTTGTCCGCCTCAAGAAGTCCTTCCACCAGACTTCCCTTGTAAAGGCCTTTATACGAAAAAACCATCTCTTACAAAAATATTATACACTGTAGTATAATCTTCTAATCATGAAATTAGCCTTTTTGAAAACGGGAAACGAACAGGGAGTAAACAGGCACATACTTGCTTTGCTTGATTATTTTAGAAGTAAAGGTGTAGAGGTTAGGGAGTTTGAACTGGATCAGGAAGATCTACAAAGAACCATCAACGAGATCCTTGAGTTTTCCCCAACATTTTCTATGGATATAAACTCAACGGGTATGATAGTAGGCCAGCAGGAACAGAACAAGGTGCCCATGTGTGACGCTTTTGGGTTTGTGCATGTAAGCATCTTTACTGATGACCCTCTTTTGTACTTTCCCATACTGCTTGACATTAGACACGCAAACAACTTTCTTCCGGTGGTGTGTGATCTAAAATACGCAGATAGCTTGAAACTGCTTGGTATAAACAAGGGACTTTTTTACATAACTCCCTTCTTGGACCAAAAGAGCATGAAGTATCCAAGCGGTGAAAAAGATATACAAGCGGTTTTTGTAGGTCCGGTGGTAGACCCACAGATAATCGCTCATCAAGTTGTAGACACACTTCCCCAATACGCTGTAGCTCTATTTTTTGAGGTAGGCGAATTCATGTTTAGAAATCCGGAGGTGCCTGTTTTTGTCGCTTCTGAGTACATACTTTCCATGTTCCAACAGAGTTTTCAAGAACAGATAGATGAATGGAGGAAGGAAAAGCCAGAGGAGTACCTGCGTTTTCTAAACGATGTGTCCATATACGCTACCTTTAAAAAAAGGTGGTATATCCTCAGCTTCCTTGAAGGCATAAACCTAAAAATACTCGGTGGATTTCAAGGAGAGCTCATGGAAGGGCACGAGCTTATAGATACGGATTCTCACGAGGACTTTCTGGAGGTGTTTGACAGGTCCTACATGGCTGTGCTCAGCTATCCCTTTAATATGCCTTCTGGCATAGGTTTTACGCCTCTTGAGGCGGGTTTTATGGGTTGTGCCCCAGTTATAGATTATAGGATGACCCTTCCTGGCTTTCTAACACCCGGGGGCGAGTGTATTGCGTACCTACCTCTTGACAGAGCAGACATAGAAGAGAAACTCCTTTACTACCTTGAGCATTTAGACGAAGCGCTGCTTATAGGACAGTCCCTACGGAATAAGGTTTTGGAAAAGTTCTCTCCAGAAGATAGAGGTGAGTTTTTGCTCGGTGTGTTTGAGCAGATCCTCAACCAGGCAGGCAAAAGCTCCTGAGTTATGTTTCCGGGCTTTGGCACCTTAGTAAACGCAAGCTTGATAGTTGTAGGCTCCTTTTTGGGCATTAAGGCACAGCGTTATATTCCTCACAGCATTAAAGAAGGAACTATAAACGCTATAGGGCTTTTTACTCTCATGTTGGGAATAAAGCTACTTTATGAAAACAGACCAGAAACACTAAAAGTGTTCTTCTTACTAACTTTTGGTTCCATTCTTGGACACCTTATTAAATTAGAAGAAAAGCTTCAAGAACTTTTAAAAGGCAACGAATCTACGAAAGGCTTTATGAGCGCTTCTTTGCTTTTTACTGTAGGACCTATGACACTTTTGGGATGCATTTTAGAAGGCTCAAAAGCAGATAGTAGCCTTCTACTCCCTAAGGCTTTTATGGACGGTTTTTCTTCTGTCATATTAGCTTCTTCTATGGGAAAGGGCGTAGCTTTTTCAGCACTTTTTGTTTTGGTTTTTCAAGGTATGCTAACCTTTTTTGCTTTTTACTTGGGCAGTTTTATTTCCCAAAGTTCTATGGCAAACACACTCTTTATAGGAGGGGGACTTATAATACTCACATCTGCTAAGATATTCGGGCTTTTGGACAGAGTTAAACTGCTCAACATCTTTCCCTCTTTAGTGATAAGTCTATTTGTATGAGCTATAATTTTTAGACTATCCATGCTAGAACACTTTGTGGAAGAACTGCTAAAAAACTTTCTTAAGGAAGATATAGCCACAGGGGACATAACCACAGAGGGTGTGTGTAGAGGAGAAAAGGCTATAGGCACCATAAAAGCTAAAGAAGGAGGTGTGCTTGCTGGCATGCCTTTTGCCATAAGGGTTTTTGAGCTTCTGGGGGATATCAAACTCATTTATGCGAAAACTGACGGAGAGAGCTTTCAAAAAGGAGAAACTCTAATGACTCTTGAAGGTCCTGCACAAGTCCTGTTGAAGGGGGAAAGAACCGCTTTAAACATACTTCAGAGGTTAAGTGGGGTAGCCACGCTGACCAATAAAATGGTTAAAGAGCTTGAAGGCACAAACATTGAGCTCCTGGATACAAGAAAAACTACACCGGGTTTTAGGTACTTTGAAAAGTACGCTGTAAAGGTAGGTGGAGGGAAAAACCATCGCTTCGGTTTGTATGATATGGTTTTAATAAAGGATAACCACAAAAAGGTTGCAGGTAGCCTAAGGGAGGCAGTTAGAAGAGTAAAGCAGATGGTAGGACCAGCCTATAGAGTAGAGGTGGAGGTGGAGAGTTTAGAGGCACTTTCAGAAGCTCTGAGTTGTGAAGTGGATGTGGTTATGCTTGATAATTTTAGTCCAGAGGATGTAAAAAAGGCTGTGAATATGGTAAGAGGTAAAGTCAAAGTGGAAGTTTCTGGCAACATAACGCCCGAAAACATAAAGGAGTATGCAATAGAAGGAGTAAATTACATATCGTGCGGTTTTATAACTCATTCTGCAAGATGGATTGATATGAGCATGAAGATAGAAAGGTGTGGAGACGAGGGGATTTGAACCCCCGACCTCCTGCTTGCGATGCAGGCGCTCTCCCGCTGAGCTACGCCCCCTTGTCTAAGCTCAGGATGTACTCAAGACAAGTCCTAACACCAAAACCAGTAGCACCTTTTGAATAATAACCGAACTCTTCCTTAAGGTATGCGGGACCTGCTATATCAAGGTGTATCCACTTTATACCTTCACCTACAAACTCTTCAAGGAACATGGCCGCTGTTATGGCACCTCCGTACCTGCCACCAGTGTTTACTATGTCTGCGTCAGATTTTTTTATCTTTTCTCTTAGTTTTTTGTCATCCATGGGAAGTTTCCAAAGTCTCTCTCCTGTCTCAAGGGATAACCTTAAGAGCTTATCTCCAAACTCATCATTGTTGGTAAAAAGCCCCGCGGTATACTCTCCGAGAGCTACTATGCAGGCTCCTGTAAGGGTTGCCATGTCTATAATGTAAGATGGTTTGAGGTTAGAAGCGTAGTAAAGTGCATCTGCAAGGGTGATCCTTCCTTCTGCGTCTGTGTTGTCCACCTCAATGGTTTTCCCGCTCATGGTTTTTATAATGTCATCTGGTCTGTATGCACTACCGCTTGGCATGTTCTCCGCAGCGCCAATTATACCGTGCACTTCTATCTGAGGCTTTAAATGAGCAAGAGCCTTCATTATGCCTAAAACCGCACAGGCACCGGACTTATCCATTTTCATAGTCCTCATGTAATCGCCTGTCTTTATGTTAAGCCCACCACTGTCAAAAGTAAGCCCTTTGCCCACCAAAGCTATTCTGTCTCTTGGCTCTCCCTGAGGCTTATATGTTAAGTGTATGAATCTTGGGGGTGTGGAAGAACCCTTACCTACGCTCCAAAGAGCGTACATACCCATCTCTTGGATCTGTTTTTCGTCGTACACTTTGCATTCAAGTCCGTATTCCTGAGCGAGCCTTTGGGCTATCTCTGCGAGTGTTATTGGGTTTATCACATTTCCCGGTTCGTTTACCAAGTCTCTGGCAAAGGTCTGCGCATCTGCAAAAATACCGCCTATTCTTATACCTTCTTTGTCTCCACCGTAGAGCTTTACTTCATTTGCGCAAAAAGAGTTCTCTTTGTTGGTTTTATATTTGTCAAAGCTGTAATTTCCCAGCAAGAGCCCTTCGGTTATGGCTTTGCTTCTTTTGTAATCCAAATCCTGCCCTGCGTAAAGGTGTGTAGTAGGAACTTTGTCCTTTCTAAGCCTCTTAACAAATATAGCGGATGCCCTTCTGTAGTTGTCAAAGCTCACCTTGTCCCTTTTACCAAGTCCTACTATGTAAAAAGTTCTTACCTTATCCCCATCCAGCAGAGGCACTTTTACTATAGTGTCTTCTTTTCCCTTAAAGTCCTCCACTGATAATACTCTTTTTATGCTTTCTGCTAAGCCTCCCGCGTACTCAAGATTTCCAAAGTCTTCTTCAAAAACAAGGATTCCAACGGGGAGGTCTTTTATAGACTCGTAAGGTTCTTTGTAAGAAATTACTTCCATCATACATCCTCCTCACTGTTTGCCATCTCTCTTTTTAAAGCTACCTTACCGGTTCTTGCCATTTCCATTATGCCAAAGGGTTTTAAAAGTTCCACAAAAGCGTTTATCTTGTCTTCAGTACCTGTTATCTCAACGGTATAGGTGCTTTGGGATACATCCACTATCCTACCTCTGAATATCTCAGCGATCCTCAGCACCTCGTCCCTTGCTCTGGGTGTGGCGGTGTGTATTTTGACAAGGGCAAGTTCTCTCTCTATGTGAGGTGTATCCGTTAAATCTCTTACCTTTATGGTGTCTATGAGCTTTCTAAGTTGTTTTACCACTTGATCTATTACCACATCGTCTCCTATAACTTCTATAGTCATACGGGAAAGCCCCCTTTCGTGCGTCTCACCTACCGACAGACCTTCTATGTTATAACCCTTGCCAGCTATAAGTGTGGCTATCCTTGCCAAAACACCGAGCTCGTTCCTTACAAGCAGTGTTATTATGTGTTTTCTAACACTACCTTTTTTTGTCTCTCTGAGCATAGGAGCTTTCACCGGGTTTGCTTGGCTTAGTTCACTCATCGTATACCTCCTTATCCTACAAGATACATGGTGTCCGCATCAACACTTTTCTTCCCATCTTCAAGGATCATCTCTCTGTAGGACTTACCTGCTGGCACCATGGGAAGGACATTTTCCTCCCTGTCCACATGAAAGTCAAGCAGTACAGGTTTGTCTTGGATCTTCATGGCTTCTTCAATTATCTCTCTTACTTGATTGGGTTTTTCTGCTCTAAAGCCTATAGCACCGCATGCCTCTGCAAGCTTTACAAAATCAGGTTGCACGCTAAGGTCCACTTCCGAATAGCGCTTCTCGTAAAAAAGTTCCTGCCACTGACGCACCATCCCTAAATATCCGTTATTTATTATAGCTATCTTTACAGGCACTTTGTACTGTACTGCGGTAATAAGTTCCTGCATGGTCATCATAAAAGAACCATCACCGTCTATAACAAAAACCTCTTTTTCTGGTCTTCCTATCTTAGCACCTATACCTGCAGGAAGACCAAAACCCATGGTTCCCAAACCACCTGAGTTTATAAACTGCCTGGGGTAAGAATACTTGTAGAACATGGCAGCCCACATTTGATGCTGTCCCACACCCGTAGCTATAATGGCATCTCCCTTGGTGGCTTTCCATATTTCCTCAATAACATACTGGGGTTTTATAACCTTTTCAGAGTTTCTATAAGTTAAGGGATGAAGCTTTTTCCACTTTTCTATCTGCCTTATCCAATTGTGTCTTTCTTCCGGAAACACCAGCTTTGCGCCCTCCCTTTTTATCTCCTGTATTAGCTTTCTGAGGACTACTTTCACATCACCAACTATAGGCACATCCACTACTATATTCTTGGATATGGATGCAGGGTCTATATCTATGTGTATGATGCTCGCTTGGGGTGCAAACTCTTCTATTTTACCTGTAACTCTGTCATCAAACCTTGCACCTACCGCTATGAGAAGGTCACAGTTATAAACCGCCATGTTGGCGTAGTATGTCCCGTGCATACCAAGCATGTGAAGTGCCAAAGGATGTAGCTCAGGGAAAGCTCCTTTACCCATATTGGTGGTGGTAACGGGTATGTTCATAAGCTCCGCAAGCTCTATGAGTTCATCTTGAGCTTCTGACTGAACAGCACCACCTCCTACATAAAGAACGGGTCTCTTCGCAGACATGATAAGCTTTGCTGCCCTCTTTATCTGCTGAGAGTTCCCTTCTGTGTGGGGTTTATAGCCTGGCAGAGAGCTCTTTACTTCATCTAAAGAGGGAATTTTTACATCAGAAAGCTTTTGGGTGATGTCCTTAGGTATGTCTACAAGTACAGGTCCCGGTCTTCCTGTCCTTGCTATGTAAAAAGCCTGCCTTATTATTAGGGGAAGGTCCTCTATCCTCTTTACTAAGAAGTTATGCTTGGTTATAGGTCTGGTGATACCTACTATATCCACTTCTTGAAAAGCGTCGTTGCCTATAAGATGTGTAGGCACTTGCCCTGTTATGAAAACTACGGGAACCGAGTCCATATAAGCATCCGCTATAGCGGTTACTAAATTGGTAGCACCAGGTCCAGAAGTAGACATAGCAACACCTACCTTTCCTGTAGCTTTTGCGTAACCTTCTGCCATATGACCTGCACCTTGTTCGTGCCTTGTAAGTATGTGCTTTATAGTCCCGTCTCTATAAAGAGCATCGTAGACCTCCATTATAGCACCACCGGGGTGTCCAAATATATACTCAACACCTTCTTCTTTGAGAGTTTCTATAACTATGTCCGCTCCTTTCCTTGCCATAACAAAACCTCCACTTTTTCGCAAATATAAAAGTATAAAATATAAACCTTTTGTGAAGTTTGGTTTAAGAAGCTTTTAGTAATACCTTTAGAGCAATGGGGGAAAGAAAGGTAGTTATTGCTATTACGAACACCATCACAGCATAAACAAGTGGATCAAAAACTCCAGATTGCCTCCCCAACTCTGCAAATATAAGACCTACTTCACCTCGCGGTAGCATGGAAAATCCCACAAGGAGTTTTTCCTTAAGGCTTCCTTTAATTATAAAACCAGCTACGACTTTACCCACAACCGCTACCATAAGCGTAAGCAAAGACATAAACCAAAAGGTGCTGGAGCTCAGGTCTATGACTCTCAAGTTAAGTTCAAGCCCTACATAAACAAAAAATACAGGTGTTAGCACCCACGCCAAGGGTGTGATGGTCTGTTCTATCTTGTGAGCCATTTTCTCGTCAGTTTTTAAAAAAAGAGCAAAGGGTAAATAAAACCTTCTTGAGAGAGCAAGGCCTGCGGTAAAAGCTCCCAGTATCTCCGGAGAGCCTACCTTGTGCGCCAAAAAGGCAAAGAGAAAAATAAGGGATACTACCACAGGTGGTATAAAATCTTCGGTACGAAGAACTACTGATAAGGTCTGTATAACCTTTGCTAGTATTTGCGCAAGTATGGGGGAAAGTATAAAAAAGACGGTTATGTAAAGTATCAGTGTAGTTATAGTATCAGGTTTTACTACACCTTCTTTTGAGAACTCGTAAAGTCCTGCAAGGAGAACCACACCTAAGACATCATCAAGCACTGCAGCACCAAGCACTATTTGAGCAAACCGTTCCTTCATCTTGCCAAGTTCCTCAAGCACTTTGACGGTTATACCTATGCTGGTTGCGGTTAGCGTTCCTCCTATAAAAAGGCTAGTCAGTAAAGGAAGTTTCAAAAAGTAATAAGAGATGATGGTTCCAAGCATCATAGGAACAAAAGCTCCTACAGTTGCTACAAAGAGGGCAGAGATACCCACCTGTTTGAGCTTATGTACATCAGCTTCCAAACCCACATTAAAAAGCAAGAGTATCACACCTATCTCCGCAAGAAGTTTTATAACCTCGTTGGGTTCTATAATACCCAATGCGCTTTTACCTAAAAGCACTCCTACAATTATTGCGCCTATGACAGAAGGTATGCCAAATCTGGAAAAGGTATCTCCCAAGATGCTACCAAGAAAAAGGATCAGCGCAAGATGAAGAAAGACAATATGAAGATCCATGGCATTGTATTTTAACTCAGAAAGAATTAACCTAACTTCTAAACTTTGAAAAGTATCTATCCAAAACTGGTCTAAGTTTTATACCCACCCTTTCAAAGCAGTTTAATAATTCTTCATACGATCCATCTCCTCCTAAAAAATCCCAAAACTCCTCTGCTACTTTTAGTTCTCTTTCTATATCTATTACTCCTCTCATCGTCCATCTTTGATAAGGCTCTGGTTCGTAGGGATTGTATGGAATGGCTATATAGGAGTTTATGTTGGCGGAGGGTTCTTTCCACAGGTATATAGCAACCCACTCTAACAGAGTTCTTTTGTAGTTTTTGAACTCTCCTATGTTTGGCTTGGCGGTTTTCAAATCAAACAAATGAACAGAACCATTTTTATCCTTAAGAAACAAATCTACCCTAAAGGGTTTGACTTCAATTGCCTCTCCCTGTCTGGCTACTTTTCTTATTCTCTCTATCTCCTCTTCTTTGTCTGGATATGTTGCTCCCGAAGATAGTTCATTAATTATGTTTTGGATTTCCTCCTGAGCTTTTTGGCTTATTCTATTTCCTACTACAAACTGTCTGCTTGCTACTGGGAACCTGAAGCTTGCTAAAACCTCTGCCACAGGCTCAAAGATGGATGTTCCAAAGGTAGTATTCAAAGACTGAATAAAGGAATAGAGAGCCATCCTATCCCTTCCAAGAAGTCTGTAGTGAAAGGGCATGCTGAAGGTCTCGGGTTTGTATCTTTTTAGCTTCTCAAGTAAGCTTCTCTCTTTGTTTTTCCTTCAGATGGAATATAGATTCCACATAAAGGTCTTCTCTGTTCTTTTCAACTCTGCACAAAACTGGTCTTTTGAATTCTTCCACAATTTCCATTCCTGAGAGCTCTGCGATCTTTGGGTAAAGATTGTATTTATCGTTTGCCACTATAAAGACATGGTAATCTTCCTGTAAGTATTTTTTAGAGTTGTGCAAAACTTGTGCTATATCTTGGACATAAAGCTCCTTTTGTTTCTCTCCCACTCCCATAGACATAGAGCCTATTTCTAAGTGATCTCTTCGCTCAAATCCAAAAATCTCATAGGCGTATGCGTGTTGCTCGTGGTAGTCTATCAAACCTAAATATGGTGGGCTTGTGAAGATCCCTTTAATTTTCTTATCTTTTATTAGTTTAGCAAACTCGGGATTGATCTTCTTTACCTCTTGATAAAGGTCAATTGTTCTACTGTCTCCTAATACGCAAAGCTGGAATGTTTCAGTTCTGAGCTTGTCAAATTCCCTGAGGCGTTTTAGGGTGTCTTCTGAGTAGTATTCCCACCATTTGAGTGTGGTAAAAACAGGCTTACATATTTTTTTGTGTTTTTTGCAATAGTAAGGAGTATATACTGGCTCCTTCAAAGTGGCTAAATCTGAATGAGTGGTAGCCCTGCAGGATCGTGCAGTTCTGCTAAGGATTATGTAAAGGACTTCCTTAACATCTTGTTCTTTAATACCCTTTATTTCCTCTGCCAAAAGGTCTAACTCTTGTCTGACGGAACGCACATACCAAATATCCAAGAAAGACTGAGCCTTAGCTTGTTTTATTTGGATGCCATATTTAAGAAGTAGCTGATTAAAAATCTCCATAAACTCCTGCTCTTTTTCTCTTCCATATTCATCTTCGTTTATCTTGCCTTCAATAACCCACCTTTTGAAATCTGGCGAAGGAAAATGCTTTTCGTTGAAAGCTTTCAATTTTTCTTGCAGTTCTTCGTCAAAGGCACTCGTTGGCTCATTCTTTTGAAGTCTTTTTAGCTTTGCGGTCAAGTCCTTGATTTTTTGGGCTATGAGAACCAGGTTGTGTTTCCTTACCTTTACATTGGAAAGTAAGGTGTTGAACTCGGATATATCAACTCCCACCGCATGCAGACCTAATTCATTTGCTTGCACGAGGGTGGTTCCTGAACCACAGAATGGGTAAAGCGCTATATCTCCCTTTTGGAAATATACCTCCTTTTTGAACTCATCCGTGTGGTCATCAAGAAAATATTCCACAAGCTGTGGGATGAACTTCCCTTTGTAAGGGTGCAATCTATGGACGTGCTTTGTCCTCTCCGCTTCTGAGTATTCTGCAAAGGCTAAGTGCCAATTTATGCCATCTCTCAAATCTTCCGGCTTCTTAAGGTGCTTGCTTTCGTAGTAGCTTTTAAGCTCTTTGAGCCTTATAAGGGGCTTTCCTCTACTGCCGTAGTTTTTGAGCCTACCATACTGGATAAGATACATTATGTTGGATGGCTTGACCTTCTTCCCGGTATATTCTTCCACCCATTGGATCGTTTCCTCTAAGTTAAGTAGCCTGTCATCAAGCTCCACCCACTGCTTCATGGCTTTCTTTTGGCTTATTATAACCTGGTTATTATGGTACCATCAGAACACTCTTAAGGGTAAAGCTTTCAGCTTCTTTTTTTTCATAAGGCTTTATAAGTTTGAGGAATATAAGGGCGGTCATGTAGGCATCTTCTAAAGCAGAATGACGAGTGCTTGAAGGAATCCCAAGAGCGGAAAGCATACTCTCCATATTAGAAGGCTTTTCACCTGGATAGAGATCAAGCACATCAACAAAATACGGCAAGAAGATAGAAGGGTAGAGATCTATGAGAAGCTTTCTTATCATCTCAAGGTCAAAAGGGAAAAAGTAGCCTACCAGCACGCTACCTTTTGCAAACTTCAAAAGATCCCTACCTACATCTTTCTGCGTATAAACAGATGGAAGGTCAGAAGGTGTTATGCCGTGAATTTCAATAGAGGACCTTTCTGGTAATTTCTTGGGTTTTAGCAGTCTGTAAAAGTTTTCAGAGAGATCCAAGTGAAGAGCCTTTATTTTTAGAGCACCTATGGCTATAGGCTCATCTTTTTTGGTGTCAAGACCTGTGGAAGGCTGTTCTAAAAATCTACAAGTTCTTTTAGCATATACAAGATGCAGGATAGCAATAACAAAGATAAAGAAGTGGCAAGTAGATAAAAGTTCCAAAGAACAGCACAGGCAATGGATGCCTTCCTTGCCAAGTCCTCCCTCAGCCAAAACCAGTAGCATCTAAGATTATCTTAGGCCCACCCCTAAGGCGTTATTTTTAGAACAGCCTTTCAATCAATCTGAGACTGTTCTAAAAATAATGCCTTAGAGGTGGGAGAGAGATAAACTTAGATTTTGTGCGAAAAAGTAAGTTGCCCCTAAAAAAGCTTCACACTTTCGTAAGCTACTTCCTCAAGAGAGTTTGTCCAAACAGACAAGCAAAAAAGAAAGGAAGACCACAAAAATACGAATCCGCCTTGATCATCACTCTGTGGCTCTTTCAAATACTTAACAACTATTCATACAGAGAAAC
>JAPYWJ010000021.1 GCA_028276405.1 Hydrogenobacter sp. | reverse complement strand
GTCTGCGGGTTTAAAGCTTTGGCTCTTTTTGTCAAAGACCATAGGTTTGCCTTCTGGGTTCCTGTAAAAGAGACCATCCTTTGAAGTGCCGGGTGCTTGAATAACAAGCCAGGGTGCGTTGGTGTATTCCTTTAAAAACTCCCAATTTACCAGGTTGTGTTTAAAGAGCACATGCATTATGCCAAGGAAGAATGCTCCGTCCGTTCCCGGTTTTATGGGCACCCATTCGTCAGCTACCGCACCGTAGCCCCAACGGACGGGATTTACCACCACAAACTTTCCACCTTTGCGTTTCATCTCCTGAATGCCAAGTTTGAATGGGTTGGAGGAGTGGTCTTCTGCCACACCCACCAGCATGAAGTATTTGGTGTTTTCAAAGTCCGCCTCTCCAAACTCCCAGAAGGAACCACCTATGGAGTAAAGCCCTGCTGCGGCAATATTTACCGAGCAAAAACCACCGTGCGCTGCCCAATTGACGGTTCCGAGCTGGCTTGCAAACCAGCTGTTTATAGCTTGCATCTGGTCCCTTCCAGTAAAGAAGGCGATCTTGTAGGGACCTTTCTTCCTTGCCTCTTCCAACCATTGGGATGCGATCTGAAGGGCTTCTTCCCACTCTATTTCCTTGAACTGTCCTGAGCCACGGGGTCCTACCCTTAAAAGAGGTTTTCTGAGCCTTGCTGGGCTGTATTCTTTCATTATGCCTGAGGAACCCTTTGCACACAAAACACCCTTGTTGGTGGGGTGTGCGTCATTTCCCTTTATGTATGCAACCTTGTTGTTTCTAACATATACTTCTATACCACATCTACAGGCGCACATATAGCAAGTGCTGTAGGCCTTCCTGTCGTAAAAGCTACCGCCTATGTCCATGTAGAAAACCTCCTACCCTAATAAGATACTTCAGCATACGAAGTGTTGTGATTTCAATTTGCTTATGAGATTATAAGTTTTACTTATAACAGTTATAAGTTAATCTTAATTTACGAAAGACACTTGAGTTCTTTACTATAATTAGAGGGTGGTATATGCAGAAAGTAGAAGAGTGGAGACAACTCATAGAAAGCAGGTTAAGAGAACTTTTACAGCCTTTTGACCCTTTAGTTCTTTACCAAGCTATGTCTTATTATGTATTCCAAGAGGGTAAAAGGATAAGACCTCTCTTTTTATGTGCGGTGTGCGATGCCTTAGATGGTAATCTACAAGATGCCATAACGGTAGGATGCGCTCTTGAGTTCATACACAACTACTCTCTTATACATGACGATCTTCCTGCAATAGACAACGACAGTATAAGGAGAGGTAAACCATCGTGCCACATACTCTTTGGTGAGGATATAGCCATACTTGCTGGTGACGCTCTTCTCAACTTAGCCTTTGAGGTGCTTTCAAAGAAAGAAAACTTTATCTCTATGAATGAAAAAGACCTCTTGCAAATTATACGCATCTTATCTGAAAGCTCTGGCCATAAGGGGATGGTGGCCGGTCAGGTTATGGACATAAAAAAACTTGGCGATTTTTGGAATATTAGCTTAAAAAAAACAGCTTGTCTTTTCTCTTCTGCCTTTGCCTGCGGAGGTGTCATTTCAAAGAGGGATCAGATGCTCTATTCTTTAATGTCTGCAGGCGTAAAGGTGGGTATGCTCTTTCAGATGGTTGATGACTATAAGGACAAAGATGGCTTTTACTCTATGTATGGAGAGAACATTACACAGATCATAGAAGAAAAGTATCACGAATGCATGCGCACTCTGGAAAGTATAGGGATACTCACACAAGAAATGGGGTTTCTCATAAAGTTGATTCTCTCTCCGGTACAAACTCCTTGATAGGGACCGAGGTTTCTAAGACCATCTGGTAAGCGTTCTCCCCGTCTGAGTAGTACCTTGGTCTTTCGCTAACTATCTGAAACCCAAGGGACCTGTATAATCTTATGGCGCGCACATTAGACTTTCTCACATCTAAAGATATACTGCTTACCTTATCCTTGAAGTTTTCTACCAAAAAGCTAAGAAGCATCTTCCCATACCCCATACCCCAGTAATCCTTTTTTATGGCAAAGTTCATTAGGTTAGCGCTATCGTGTATAACCCAAACCACAAAGTATCCAATTACTTCACCGTCAAGTTCCAGCACATATTTGTGTGAGTATTCCAGTTGAAACTCCCTTTCAAAGGCGTTTTTGCTCCACGCATCGCTCGTAAAGTTCTCTCTGTTTATTTCAAGCACCGATGGAAGGTCTTGTATAGTCATAGGTCTTATCTTGGGTACTCGCATTTGCCTTGTACTATTAGACTCCATATCAGGAAGGCTACCGGTTCTGGCACTATGACCGTTTTCCTGTTTCCACTTTGGCTTAATATCTCATGGAGCTCTGTTCTCAAGACCGCATCTCCTGTCAATTCAAAAAGCACATCTATAGTGTCCTCTAAGGATCTGAGCATATCTCTTGCATCTCTATAGTAAGCTATACCCCTTTCTTTTGCTGTCCTTACGCTTTCTAAATCCTCCTTTGGTTCTGCAACAGCAATAACCTTCACACTGTCTGTGTTAACCTTCAAAAGAGCATCAAGAAACTGGCTACCAACTCTTCCAAGACCCGCTATAGCTACATTAATGCGCCTCACTTTTAAACCTCCTCAAACAAATTATAGCAGAACCCTTAGGCACTTTGGTGTAAAATACTCAAAGGGAGGAAGGTATGTACTTGCTATGTGATGAGAAACGCGTGTATGTTTCTACTAATTACAGGGTGGAGGCTTACGATAAGCCCACTTTAGTAAACTCTGAAGAAAAGCATCTGCTGTGGAAGAGCGAAAAGCTAAAGGAGAACTTGAACAAACTTGTAAACGCCAAGGAGTATATCTACGGTATTGGGAAAAATCTGTTGGTGAGAGTGGGTAAAACAGACGAAAGTACAGAAGAGCTTGTTTTCAATGAAGACTTGGTTGACATATTCTGTACATACAGTGATCTTTACCTTCTGAGCAAGACCAGTCTTTTCAGAATGCCCATAGACAAGTTTACTCATGCGGAGATAAAAAGATTGTCCGTATCCGATCTTATGGAAAAACCCTTCTCATGCTTTTGCGCTTCAGATGAGTATATTTACTTAGCTTCTAAGAGTTATCTTTATAAGATAGGTAGGAACGGTGAAAAAAAAGCAGAAAAAGCTCTTACAGATGTGCGCATACTACTGATAAGTGAGGAGGGACCTATAGCTATAAAAGGTAATGGGAATGTATTAAATATGGACGAAGGTATTCAGGTGGTGTCATCGGGAGAGTTTGACGGAGAGCCAATAAAGGCGGAATACAATGTGTACCACACTTTTCTTCTTACAAGCACTGGCTTGCATGTATTTGGCACAGCTGGAAACAGAATAGCTCACATAAGCGACAGTAAGTACATTTCCTTTGCGGAAGGGTTAAACCACCTTTATCTTTACAAAGAAGATGGTTTGCATGTTGCTTCAAAAATGGATATACTTGGGGATAACTACCAGAATGTGGATCTTACTACTGTGTCTGCCATACTATGGGCTTCTCTAATGCTTTTTGAGAAGGAAAAAGGAGCAAAAGTGAGCGTAAAAGAAAGGCACGGTTTTCTTGACATGAGGGTTGATGAAACAGCAATAAACATGGAAAAGCTTGTCTTTAAACTTTCTAAGTATTTTCCGGATGTTTTTGTACTTTTTTCCAATATAGGCTATTACGAGAGTTTATTGGAGTTTGCCACGCGTTTTGAGCTTATAAAGAGGGAGGATGATAACTTAATTCTCAATGAAGACATGCTTAATCACTTGGTAAAAAAGCACAGCGCTTTTGAAACTTTCCGCAAAGACATAGTTTCTTTAGTTTCTTCTTGTTTGTTATGAAGATGCATATCTTATTCTTTCTCTACAGATTCCTTACGAGAAACTCATTTTCGCTATAAAATTAAAGCTTGAGAACCTTAAAGGTGGAGGTTAAGTCATGCCAAAAGTAGCTATAATACTTGCGGACGGTTTTGAAGAAGTGGAAGCTATAGCTCCCATTGACGCTTTAAGAAGAGCTGGTGTGGAAGTTATCATAGCAGGGCTTTCAAAAGAACCCGTTTCAAGTGCAAGGAATGTAAAGATAGTGCCAGATGTATCTATAGAGGAGTTAAACCCTCAAGAGCTTGATATGGTCATCCTTCCAGGGGGTGCAGGTGGAGTAGAGAAGTTAAAGCAGGACAAAAGGGTTGAGGCTCTTGTAAAAGCTCTTGAAAGTAAGGGTAAGTACATATCTGCTATATGCGCAGCTCCTACAGCTCTTGCCAAGTTTGGCCTGCTAGAAGGTAAGAAAGCCACCGCATACCCCACACTCAAAGAAGACATCAAACCTGCGCTTTTTGTGGAAGATAAAGTAGTTGAAGATGACAGAGTGATAACCAGTCAAGGACCAGGCACAGCATTGCTCTTTGGGATAAAGCTCGTAGAGAAGCTTGCAGGCAAAGAGAAAGCTCGCGAGGTAGCCCAGAAAATGCTCGTAGAATGGGAATGATCCAAGTGAGGGTAAAGCCCGGCGTGGAAGAAAAACTCAAAGCTTACTTCCCGTGGGTTTACAGACCGGAGATAGTCTCTTATTCCAGAAAACCCCAAAAAGGTGAGCAAGTTATAGTTAGGGATGCGGGAGGGCATTTTCTCGGATACGGATACATAAACCCCCAAGTGAGCATAAGCATAAGACTTCTTTCTTTCAACAAGGACAAAAAGATATCCCAACAGCTTATAAAAGAAAGAATACAGCAAGCTTACAACTACAGGAAAAAACTCTCTTTGGATACAGACGCTTACAGGTTAGTGCACTCAGAAGGAGACTTTCTACCCGGTCTTGTAGTAGATATTTACGACCAATATGTAGTGCTTGAGTTTACAACTTTCGGTATGAACTTGATGAGAGACTGGGTAATTCCTGCAATAATTGACACTTTAAAACCTCAGGGTATTTACGAAAAGAGAAATGACTACGCACAAAGTATAGAAGGATTTGAAACTCAGGAAGGTGTAATATACGGAGAAATGCCAAAAGAGGTCATAATACGCGAAGGGGACCTCAGATACTATGTTAACATTCCCGAAGGTCAAAAAACGGGTTTTTATTTAGACCAGAGATACGCAAGAAGTATAGTAAGACAACTTGTAAAACCAGGGCAGACCTGTCTTGATCTCTTTTGTCATACTGGTGGTTTTGCTCTTAACATGAGAAAAGCTGGTGCTCAAAAGGTAATAGCGGTGGATATATCTTCTCAAGCTTTGGAATTTGGAAAAAGGAACGCAAAGCTTAATGGTATTGACGGTATAGAGTGGATAGAAGCTAACGCTTTTGACTTTATGAGGAAACTCCATGCAGAAGGTCAGACTTTTGACTTTGTTCTTATGGACCCCCCATCCTTTGCCAAAAACAAAGCAAGCCTACCTAACGCTCTTAGAGGATACAAAGAACTATTAGTTAGAGGACTTCATATTACCAAAAGAGGTGGGATTTTGGTTGTTTACTCCTGCTCCTTTCACATAACCCTGGACCATCTTTTTCAAGTGCTTATTGATGCAGCAAAAGATGTAAAAAGACACATCAGGGTTTTAAAGGTCAGCTTTCAGGACCTTGATCATCCCTGGATACTTCAAGTGCCAAACAGCTTATACCTAAAAGGTGTATATGTGGAGGTGCTCTGATGGACATCTATCAAGCTGTGCTTTTGGGCATAGTAGAAGGACTTACAGAATTTTTACCTGTATCTTCCACAGGACATCTTATACTTACAGCACACATATTAGGCGTAGATAACAGTGGTTTTACCAAAAGTTTTGAGATAGCCATCCAGATGGGTGCCATACTGTCCGTTATCTTGCTGTATGCCAAAAGACTTTTTACGGACTACGAAATGTGGAAAAGAATCTTAGTAGCCTTTTTACCCACAGGTGCCTTAGGATTTTTGCTGTATAAACTCATAAAAACCTACCTTATAGGCAATGACAAAGTTGTGGTCATCTCCCTTATAGCAGGCGGTATTTTTCTTCTCTTTGCAGACAGAGTTTGCGAACGCTTCTGCTACATAGGTGATGCCAGAAGCCTTGGCTTTAAAAGAGCCTTTCTCATAGGTATATTCCAGTCTACTGCCATGATCCCCGGAGTTTCCAGGTCCGCATCCACAATAATAGGGGGTATGTTGATGGGGCTTCACAGAAAAGCCAGCGCAGAGTTTTCTTTCTTGTTGGCAGTTCCCACAATGATTATAGCAACTTCTTATGATGTTTATAAGTCCCATAGCACTTTTACGCACAGCGAATGGCATCTGCTTCTTGTAGGCTTCTTATCGGCTTTTTTGAGCGCTCTTTTGACGGTAAAAGTTTTTCTGAGATTTATATCCAGACACTCCTTCTTACCCTTTGGTATATACAGAATAGTTATCGGTTTTTTATACGGTCTTCTCTTCCTGTAACATGGACAGGTGGATACTCTACGCGGTAATTTTGCTCTTCATTATAGGTGAGACAGTTATAATAAGCTCAAACCTTCTACCTTATGTTTTTGAAAATTATCAAAACTTTAGTATGTACAAAAAGCCTATTTACCAGCTTCTCACTTTCCTATTGGGCATGTTTCTTATAAACAAAAAGTTTGATTATCTGCTTCTCAAAAAAAAGTCTGTGGTTTACTCACTTGTGTTGGCATCTACTCTTATGCTTACGATGGTGCTTATAAAAAAGTATATAACACACAGGCATGTGGATAGATGGCTTGTAGGTACAAGCTTACAACCTTTGGAGCTTACCAAGGTGGCTTTTGTGATCTTCATAGCTTACTACTCGGTGGAAAAAGGGTCTATAAAGGAATGGAGATACATACTTTGGGCTTCCTTTCTGGTAATTATAAACGCCTTTCTCATTTCCCTTCAACCCGATAAAGGTGGAGCCATATTCCTCTTACTACTCTGCGGAGCAATGCTCTATGTTGGTGGTATTCCCAAGAAAGTTTACTTGCCTATACTAGCACTTTTTGCACTGTTCACTCTATACATACTAACTTCTAAGTCTGGTTATGTTGCGGAAAGATTCTCCGCATGGAAAGACCCCTTTGCAGACCCGGAAGAATCAGGATACCAAATCATTCAGTCTCTTTTTGCTTTTGCTCATGGTGGGCTATGGGGAGTAGGCATAGGCAAAGGCTTGCAGAAGATGGGAGCTTTGCCAGCTGCAGATACAGACTATGTGATGTCGCTTATAGGGGAAGAGTTTGGATTCATAGGCGTTTTGCTGGTTTTCTATCTTTACTCTACACTTGTAGGTAGACTCCTCTACTTTACTTATAAGGTCAAAGAACCTTTCGGTAAGCTCTTGCTTTTCGGCATAGCCATGAACTTTGCTATCGCCTTTTTTTGGAATGTAGGCATGGCAGTAAATCTTCTTCCACCAAAAGGTATAGCTCTTCCATTGCTCAGTTATGGTCCTTCGAACCTTCTGTTTTCTCTAATAGCCATATGGCTTGCTCAATCTGTGATAAGCAAAGCCTCTAAGTTTCTTGAAAAATAACCATAAGAAGTGTATAATCTTATACCGTAAAAAATACCGGAGCACACCTAAAACCGCCTGCTGGGGTTGGGTGTGCTTTAAAAGGCGGGATAAAAATACCCCAGCACCAGACCCACAACGGTCTGGTTATTGGGAATAAGCAATGGAGTTAGAGCAAAAGGTAAAAGAGATAATAGCCGATCAGTTAGGAGTTGAGGTGGAAAAGTTAAGTCCTGAAGCTAAATTCGTTGAGGATCTTGGAGCAGACTCCCTTGATGTGGTAGAGCTTATAATGGCTTTTGAAGAAGAATTTGGTATTGAAATACCTGATGAAGATGCTGAGAAGATAAGAACAGTAGGTGATGTTATTGATTATCTCAAAGAAAAAGTGAAGGGCTAATGCGCAGAGTAGTAATCACTGGTTTGGGTGTAGTTTCTCCTATAGGTACTGGTGTAGAGAAGTTTTGGAGACATCTCACACAAGGTGTGAGCGGTGTAGACATCATAAAACGATTTGACCCTGTAGAGGTGGGTCTGCCAGTCCACATAGCTGCAGAGGTAAAGGACTTCAACCCTGAGAACTATTTTGATAAAAAGGAGCTACAAAGAGTCTCAGATTTTATAAAGTATGCTGTGGCAGCTTCAGAGGAAGCCATCAAAGATAGCGGTTTGCTTGAAGGTAAGTTTGACCCTTACAAAGTAGGTATCATAATAGGAACGGGCATAGGAGGTCTTAGAGAAATCGAAGAACAGCAGAAAGTCCTTATGGAGAAAGGTCCCAAGCGCGTATCTCCTTTCTTTATACCTTACGGAATATCCAACATGGCTTCTGGAATAATTGCTATAAGATATGGCTTTAAAGGACCCAACTACTGTGTAGTATCCGCTTGTGCAACGGGCAATCATTCCATAGGAGATGCCATGAGGCTTATACAAAAAGGCGATATAGATGTAGCCATAGCTGGGGGTTGTGAAAGTGCCATAACACCTTTGGGAATAGCGGGGTTTGCATCTATGAAAGCGCTCTCCACTAGGAATGATCAGCCTCAAAAGGCATCGAGACCCTTTGACATGGAAAGAGATGGCTTTGTTATGGGAGAAGGTGCAGGTGTGCTTGTCTTGGAAGAGTATGAGCATGCAAAAGCAAGAGGAGCAAGAATATACGCAGAACTTGTAGGTTATTCCGCAACGGACGATGCGTATCACATAACCGCTCCATGCTCAGACGGAGAGGGTGCTTACATGTGCATGAAGCTTGCTTTAGAAGACGCTAAAGTGGAGCCGAAGGAAGTGGATTACATAAACGCCCATGGTACTTCTACACCTCTGAACGATAAGGCAGAAACATTAGCCATTAAGCATCTCTTTGGTGAGCACGCCTACAGGCTAAAAATTAGTTCCAACAAGTCTATGATAGGACACCTCCTTGGTGCTGCAGGTGCGGTGGAAGCTGTAGCCACTGTAAAAACCATACAGACAGGTATAATACCTCCCACCATAAACCTTGAGCATCCTGATCCTGAGTGTGATCTTGATTACACGCCCAACATAGCAGCTCAAAAAGAAGTCTACATAGCTCTTTCTAACTCCTTCGGCTTTGGTGGAACAAATGCATGCCTTGTCTTCAGAAGACTATAAGCCTTTAGAAGATAAACTTGGATACACTTTCAAAGACAAAAACCTCTTAGAACAAGCACTTACTCACAAATCTTACGCCACAGAGAAAGGCGTTAAAAGTTATGAAACTCTTGAGTTTTTAGGGGACGCTCTGATAAATCTCTTCGTAGTTGACATCTTAATATCCGAGTTTACACAAGCAAGAGAGGGAGAGTTAGCTCCTATGAAAGCCTTCTTCGTAAGCGAGGACTTTCTAAGCAGTCTTGCCCAAGACCTTCAACTTGAAAGATACCTTCTGGTAAGCGGGAAGAAAGGTAAGTTTAAAATAAACACTTCCATATTAGGGGATGTCTTTGAAGCTCTGTGGGGTGCTATCTACATGGATACGGGTAAAGACTTAAACCTTACCAAATGTTTGTTTGAAAACCTTTATAAAGATAAAGTGATCAGCATGGCAAGATCTCAGGACTATAAGAGAGACTACAAGACCATCCTCCAGGAAATAACGCAGAAAAAGTGGAAAGAAAGACCTGTTTATAGAATAGTTTCCGTTAGTGGTCCTCAACACGGCAGGACTTTTGAGGTAGAATGTTCAGTAAAAAACTTCCGGGCGGTGGCAGCGGGCAGTAGCAAAAAAGAAGCAGAACAGTTATCTGCCAAACGACTACTCGAGCTACTTCAGGAACTCTGAAGGGTAAGCTCCCAAAGTTTTTTGTTAAAAGAGACGGAGTGTTCTACCACTTCCCTGTAAACCTTGAAAGGTGTAAGGATAGTTTTTATTTTTTCACTTTCATTTTCAAAAAGTAGAAGCTCATCAATTACTGACAGAATAAGCTCAAGTTTTGTATTTATGGAATTAAGAACATCAAGCCTTTCTATCTCCCTTTCTATCTCTTCAGGAAGCGATGCCAAAAAGGTGATGTCGAAGTTAAATATCTCATAAAGGTCGTAAATGTGATCAAGCACCTCAGATATTTTCAGAAGAAGATGCTCTTCTATCACTAAAAGAGCTCTTTCATAAACTTGTTTTTCCTTATCATCAAGACAAGCATCCGCAAGTATCTTGCTCTCCTCTACATCCCCCTTTATTTCTGATAAAAGTCCTTCAAGAAGCCGAAGGTTAAGTCTTATAAGTCTGTCATGCACTAGAACCGCTGTGAGCACCTCTGACTTTTTCATAAAGCTCCTCCACAAAAAGAATGTCAAGCTCTCTCATCCTGTCTCTGAAGCTCTCTATTAAAATATAACCCTGAGAGGAAAGTATGTCCTTTACCTTTCTGTTTATTCTTTCACCGTGCTTGTCAAGGTCAAAAAGCAGGATCACTCCAGAAAAGCCTTCCAATAGCTCCGGTAGGTCTGTCAACCTTTTACCACCTAAGGTAAAAATGTTTTTTATGCCAAACCTTTCAAGGGCTTGTTTATCCCTTTTACCTTCAACGAGGACAGCCATACTTTGTGATGCTTCTCTGAGTTCTTTTAAGAATGTGCCCATATCCCCTCTCATTTGAGCACCTTTTTGGTTTTTATATAGAAAATGTAAAGGTCAAGCTCCGATTGAGTGAGTTTAAGCTCTGAACATATTTCCGCTAACTTTTCTTCGGCAGTTAGGTATATCCTTCTGGTAAGGGTCTTTTGGTCGGGTATTATTTTTTTCTCTTTTAAGTACCTTAAGATGTGTCTGTCAACGATGGCAACATCGTCAAAACCTATATTTCTGAGAAAGTGAGAAGCTTCTTTGAGCCCAAAGCCGTGAACTTTATACTTGGAACAAGGGTCGCTTAGAAGATCCCTTATCTCCTTTCCACTTCTTGCATTGCGCACAAGATAAAGAACATCTTCAAAAACCTCCCTTGCTTTTACTATCCTTTCTGCCCTCTGTCTTGCAAACCTGTGCCCGTGCTTGGATATAATTTGCGTCAACTCTTCAAGACCCATACTTTTAAAACCGTCTATGCCTATCTCCTTCTGAAGGAGTATGCCCATGCTTGCGGAAGAGTTTGCAGTAAGGAGACAAAAGCAGAGCTCAGAAAATATGTCTGCATCAAGCTCTACTTTTAGAAAAGGTCTAAAGTCGTAGTGAGTTATTCCCTCATCTCTCAGCCTCTTAAATTCCCCTATTCTCTGCTTGACATACGGCATTACAGACTCTATAGCTCTCTGTAAGTCCTCAAACATCATATCATTAATCTAAGACATCCCTTAGGACTTTGTAGGTCTTTCCTGCTGGCAAACCCATCACAGTGTAAAAGTCTCCTACTATCTTTTCAACAAAAGTGGCACCAAAGCCTTGCACAGCGTAAGCTCCTGCTTTATCCCAAGGCTCGTAAGTTAGTAAATACTTCTCTATCTCTCTGTCTTCTATATGCCTAAACTTAACGCGTGCTATATCGTGAAAGACTATCCTTTTGCCTGTGGATATTATGCACACCGCGGTAATCACACTGTGCCATCTGCCAGAAAGAATACGAAGCATTTGTAGTGCTTGTTGTGTATCTTTGGGTTTTCCCAACACCTTACCATCTGCTACTACCAATGTGTCTGCTCCAATCACAGTAGCGTACTTGTAGTCTTTCCATACCGCAAAGCTCTTTTTGAAAGCTAAACGCCTTGCCACCAAGATGGGAGAACTTCCCTGCAGACTCTCGTCAATCCCAGAAGGGATAACCAGAAATTTAAAACCTAACATACGCAGTATATCCACTCTTCTTTTGGAACTTGACGCAAGTATGAGAAGCCTCACGAATATATTATAACTTTTCCTTATTGTGTTATAATAGTAGTATGGACATACAGCAGGCTCTTTATCCCAACTTCACTCTTTTTGTGCAGGCAGGGCTGTTCTTAGTGTTTGTATTTTTGGTGAATTACTTTTTTGTCAAACCATACGCGCAGGTTATAGAGGAAAGAGAAGACATTACAGAGAAGAACTTACAGGAAGCCAAGAAACTTAGGGATCAGGCTACCCAACTGCTATCAGAAGCCTCTAAGATACTGGAAGAGGGGAGAAGGGAATCAAACGCTATAATAGAGCAAGCAAGGAAAGAAGCGGAAAAATTAAAGGCGGAGATCTTGCAAAGGGTAGAAACAGAAACCCAACAAGAGATCTCCAAGGCAGTAGAAGAGATAAGAAAGGCTTTGGAAGAAGAAAAGGCAAAGCTTGAAGGAAAGATAGGGGAAATAGCTAAGCTTATAAGGGACAAGCTGTTGGAGGAAGCAGCATGACAGAAGGTGGACACCACGCTATAGAGCTTCTATGGAAGGGCATAAATGTGCTTCTCTTTCTTGGTATAGTCTACTGGTTTGGGCGCAAGCCTGTATCAGAAGCCTTTAACAACTTCTTTAAGAGCCTTACGGAAAAGCTAAGCACCTCGGAAGAAGAGCTAAGACTTTCAAAAGAAGAACTTGCCAAAGCAAGGGAAAGCTATGAAGATGCTCAAAGGCGCTACAAAGAGCAGATAAAACTCGCCCAGCAAACTGCAGAATACATAAAGGAAGAAGAAACAAAAAAGGCTCAGCAGATAGCAAACAGGGTAAGGGAAAAGGCAAAGTCCGCTATAGAGATAGAAACCAAAAAAGCAAAAGAAGAGCTTATACACTTTGGTATAGAAAAGGCAAGGCAAATGGCAGAAGACATGCTTAAAAAAGCCTTTGAGGACCCTAAGGTCCAAAGAAATTACATAGATAAGGCTCTCAAGTCTATGGAGGAAACATGATAAGCAGCACAGAACTTTCAAGGAAGATATCCAGGATGCTCATAAGCTCTTTGCCCAAAGATAGGCATAGTATGATGCTTATGTCAGACTTTCTTGGCTTTCTTTCTGAGCTATACAGAAAAGAAAGAACTTTCAAGGATTTTATGTTAAACCCCCTCATACCCATGTCTGCTAAAATTTCTTATTTGAATGCCCTGCTAGAAAGGTTTGGTATTCCCAATCAGGTGCAGCAGGCCTTTTCTTATATAGTACAACTATCAGCATTTCCGCTTATATCCCAAATAAAGCACTTTTTTGATCACGAAGTGGAAAAAACTCTTAGATTTTCAAAGGCCTTCCTAATTTTAGCCCAAAAAACCGACGAATCCCAACTTAAGAGAATAAAGGATGCTGTGGGAAAACTGCTAAACAGAGATTTAGAGTTTGAAGTTATGGAAGACAAAAACCTTATCGGTGGTTTTGTGGTAAAAACTTACGGCTTTGTTCTTGATGCATCCATAAAGAAGCATCTACAAGAGATGCTCAGGAGTTAAGCGTGGAATATCCAAAAGAAACTTTTAAGAAATTAGCTCAGGAGCTTAAAAGAATGGCTATTCCTCCAGAGATAGAGCTTATCATCTGCTTTCCTCAGATTGAACAGCAGGATTGCGAAGGAGAGATTAGCTATCCTACCGTTGTGGTGCGCTATGTGGGAGGCTTTGAGGAGGAAGGTCCCGAGAAGAAACTCATCTTTAACGAAGCTTACTGGAAATCAAGCGTAGAGCAGTTAAAAGGTGCCGTGTTGCACCAGATAAAGTCCTTGATGGAAGAACTCCAATCCTTTGAAGGAGAATAAAGGAGGAAATAGCATGGTGGAATACTCAGAAAGGATAAGGAATTTACCACCTTACCTTTTTGCACAGATAGACAAAAAGAAGAGAGAAAAGCTTTCTCAGGGTATAGACATAATAGACCTTGGAGTGGGTGATCCCGATATACCAACACCTGAACCTATAGTAAAAGCCATGCAAAAAGCTGTAGAAAAACCTGAGCACCACAGATATCCATCTTACGAAGGCATGCTATCTTTCAGGTCTGCGGTTGCAGATTTTTATAAAAGAAGATTTGGCGTCTCTCTTGATCCGCATAAAGAGATATTAGCACTTATAGGTTCAAAAGAAGGCATAGCTCACTTTCCTTTAGCTTTTATAAACCCCGGTGATGTGGTGCTGTGCCCTGACCCAGCTTACCCCGTTTATAAGATAGGCACCATCTTTGCAGGAGGCGTGCCTTATACCCTGCCTTTAAAAGAAGAGCATCACTTTTTACCAGACTTTAAGAGCGTCCCGGGGGAGGTCCTAAGAAAGGCAAAACTCATCTGGGTAAATTACCCCAACAACCCTACCTCTGCAGTGGCAACAGAGAGCTTTTACAGAGAACTAATACAGTGGGCAAAAGAGCACAACATAATAGTAGCATCTGACCTTGCTTATTCGGAGATATACTTTGGAGAAGAAAAACCTATTTCTATACTCCAAATAGAAGGGGCTAAGGATATAGCTATAGAGTTTCACTCTTTGTCAAAAACATATAACATGACTGGCTGGCGTATAGGTATGGCTGTGGGAAACGAAGAGCTCATCTCTGGGCTTGGTAAAGTAAAAACCAATGTGGATTCTGGACAGTTTCAAGCTATTCAGGAAGCGGCTATAACAGCACTGAACCTGCCAGAGAGCGAGGTCCAAAAGATAAGGGATATTTACAAGCAAAGAAGGGAGGTTATGGTAAAGGCTCTTGAAAGTGTAGGGCTTGAAGTTTATAACTCCTCTGCTACCTTCTATCTTTGGGTGAAAGTTCCTAAAGGGCTCACTTCTGCAGAGTTTGTCTCTCTCCTTCTTGACCAGTGTGGTATAGTTTGCACACCTGGAAACGGCTTTGGAGATTACGGAGAAGGATATTTTCGCATATCACTTACCTTACCTACCGAAAGACTTCTTCAAGCTGTAGAGAGAATAAGTAAATTAAAAATACTATGAAGGAGATAGAACTTTCACAGCTTTGTACTTTTGTCCCAACTGTAGAGTATGAAACGACCCTTGAGGAGGTGCTAAAACTCTTTAAAGAACGAGAACCGCACGAACTTTTCGTTGTGGTAAACCATGGGAAACCCATAGGTTTTGTCAAAAAAAAAGATGTAAGCTCTGCCATATATAGGGATAACCTTTTTGTGGGCGACCTTTTAAAACCTTTAGTGAGATTAAGAAACATAAAAACTACCGTGGATAACATTCAAGGTCTTTTTGACTTTTTCAATTTGCAAAAGGACCCAGTAGTGGTCGTAAACAGGAACGGTTTATATGTGGGCGTGCTTTTTTATCATGTACTTCTGCACTATGTGTGTATGTATAAAGATACAGAAACTTCCATTTTTCAGAAGCTTAGGAAACTTTTTGGACAACCGTACTATCTTTATGTTTTCTTCCTAAAGGGAAACAGAGCCTTTAGAGAACAGTTCGGAGCGGTAAAAGAGGAAGGGCTTTACAAGATACTTTATGAGGACATAAAAGATACTATACAGGGTGACATAACCCTTTTGAGAGACGAGGGGGAAGTGTATGCACTTTCCAAGGAGAAACTCTCTAAGGATAAGGTAAAAGAGATCATAGAAGGCTTTCACAAAGAGTTTTCTCTTCTTTATGCAGATGCAAAACCTGTTTATGTACAAGGTTATATGCTACCCCTTGAACCTATAAAGGGTTATGAAGAGTTTTTTAAGTTGGTTTCCGACACGAGGGAGAGATTAAAGGGTGTGGAAGCATCCTTCTTTATACTGCACGGACTACAACCTTCTGTTGTTATGTGTGAGTATGCATCAAAAGAACTCATAGCTAAGATAAAGGAACAGATAACTCAAGATTTCAAAACTATTCTTGATAGAATACTTAGAGAGGACAGAGAACTTTGGGAATATGTGCTTTATGACTTTTTCAAGGATTATCCTTACTTTGAACTCTTTTACATAATGAACGAAAAGGGTATACAAATATCCAACAATGTGATAAATCCAAAAACCAAGTATCACATAAAGGCAGGTAAAAAGGGAGCAGATAGGTCAGAAAAGGCTTACTTCAAGCAGGCCATAAAGGACGGCATGTACATATCGGATATATACATATCCCAAGCAACAGATGACTTTTGTATAACGCTTTCCTCAAGATTTCAGTATAGGGATAAAACTTATGTGCTTGCTGGAGACATAAACTACAAGGAGATCCACAAGCTCGTAAAAAGCTACTACGCTAAACAATGAGAAAGCTCATAGGTAGTTTAAAATACAAAAACCTTAGATACACAAAAAACCACCCTCTTAGGATACCTCGCGTTTCTCTACTTATGGAGTTTCTCAGATCCATGGACCTTATAAAGGATGAGGAGATCATGGAAAGTAGAGAAGCGCATCAGGAGGAACTTTTGCTTTTTCATAAGGAGGATTACATACAAGCCTTGAAGGAAGCAGATGCTTGCATGTGTGTCAAAAGATACCATAGGGAAAAATACAACATAGGTACCTACGAAAATCCTGTTTCGCCTGCCATGTGGAGGGGGTCTCTTTTGGCTACGGGCTCTTCCTTACAAGCTGCTGAAGTGTTCTTAAGGGGTGGTATAGCCTTTAATCCTGCAGGTGGCATGCACCACGCCTATCCAGACAGAGCAAATGGCTTTTGTTTTATCAACGACCCTGCCATTACCATAGAGTTTCTAAAAACGCAGGGTATAAAAAGGATACTTTACATAGACTTAGATGCACATCATTGCGACGCCATTCAGGAATACTACTACGAGGATGACAAGGTTTTTGTCCTCTCTTTACACCAGTCTCCTGAGTATGCCTTTCCTTTCAAAAGCGGTTTCCTGGAAGAAGTAGGCAAGGGTAGAGGGAAAGGCTTCAACATGAATGTACCCCTTCCCAAGGGTACAAAGGACAGGGATTATCTTTACGCTTTGGAAGAAAGTTTGAAGATAGTCACAGAAATCTTTGAGCCAGAGGTGTATGTGCTACAGCTGGGAACAGATACGCTAAGAGAGGATTATCTTTCTAAGTTGGAACTTTCCAACGCAGGATTTTTGCGAGCTTTTGATATGGTAAGAGAAGCGTTTGGAGAAGGTATATACATAGGAGGTGGTGGATACCATCCCATAGCTTTGGCAAGGGCTTGGACAGTTCTTTGGTGCAGGATAACCGGCAGGGAGATACCTACAGAAATAAAACCTTCCGCCAAGGAAGTGCTTTCAAAAGTAGATTTTGAAGAGTTTGATGATGATGGAGATAGGTCTTACATGTATAACGGGCTTTTGGATCAACTTGACGATGAACCCGTAAAGCTGGAGGTCAAAAGGCTAATAGAACAGCTCAGGTCCTATTTTCTGGTATAATCTTAACAGTGAAGGTTCTTGTAGTAGGAAACGGAGGAAGGGAACACGCTTTAGCCTGGAAGTTAAAACAGAGCCCTTTAGTTAAAGAAATTTATGTAGCTAAAGGAAATGCTGGTATATGGCAAATAGCTAAAAGGGTTGATATAGAACCTTACAACATAAAAGAGCTTGCAGATTTTGCTCTAAAAGAAGGCATAGACTTTACCGTTGTAGGACCAGAAGCTCCCCTTGTAGAGGGTATAGTTGATGAGTTTGAAAGCAGGGGACTTAGGATATTCGGACCTAACAAAAGGGCATCCCAATTGGAAGGTAGTAAAGTGTTTGCTAAGGGTTTCATGTTAAAGTATAACATACCCACCGCTGTGTATGAGGTTTTTGAGGACCCTGCAAAAGCCAAAAGGTTTATCAGAGACTTTGGAGCACCTTTGGTAATAAAAGCTGACGGACTTGCAGGTGGTAAGGGTGCTGTAGTTTGCTACGATGAGAATACCGCCATATCTACTGTAGAAAGGCTGATGGTAAGGGGTGAGTTAGGTCCTGCAGGGAAAAGGCTGATCATAGAGCAGTTTCTTGAAGGAGAAGAAGCATCTTACATAATACTTTTGGACGGAGATAGGTATGTACCCCTTCCTACTTCTCAAGACCACAAGCGACTTCTTGACGGTGATAAAGGACCCAACACGGGTGGTATGGGGGCCTACTCTCCCACGCCCTTTGTAGACCAAAAGACAGAGAGAAACATAAAGGAACTGGTAATAGATAGGTTGATAAAAGGACTTAAAGAGGAAGGCATACACTACAGAGGCTTTTTGTACGCAGGTCTTATGCTTACAAAGGACGGACCTAAAGTGCTTGAGTTTAATGTAAGGCTTGGAGACCCAGAAGCACAACCCATACTTATGAGAATTAAAGGAGATTTCATGAAGTATCTCTTGGACTTTTACGAAGGAAAGGAAGTGTCTTTAGAGGTAGAAGAAAGATGCGCTCTGTGTGTGGTGCTTGCAAATAAAGGATACCCAGAAAAACCACAAGGAGGAGGTATCATATACGGGCTTGAAAACATAACAGACCGTGATGTGATAGTGTTTCACGCGGGAACGGACATAAAATATGGGAAGTTAATAGCAAAAGGCGGAAGAGTTCTAAATGTGTGTGCGTGGGCAGATACTATAGCAAAGGCTAGAGAAAAGGTATATAGAGCTATAGAAAATATAAAGTTTGAAGGTGTGCAGTACAGGAAAGACATTGGAATGAAAGCGGTCAATCTTCTTTGAGAAGCCTCCTCTCGTATATAACCGCCAAGGAAAATAGGACGGTAAACACCAGAGGTCCCAAAAACAACCCAATAAAACCAAAAGTCAAAATGCCTCCTACCGTTGAGAAAAAAAGCACTATATAAGGCATATTTATGCCCTTTTTCATGATCATGGGTCTGATTATGTTGTCCACGGTGGATATAACCACAAATCCCCAAAGGAGCATGAAGATACCATAAAAGAACCCTTTACTTAAGAAGGTGTATACCGCTATAGGAAACCATACAAAACCTGTTCCAAAGGGTGGAACAAAGGAAGCTATAAATGTAAGTAAAGCCCAAACGAGGGAATAATTGATCCCTACTATGGTGTAGGCGATAAATCCAAGAATTGCCTGAAGGATGGCTACTCCTATGCTTCCATAAACTACCGCAAGTATGGTTTTGTAAATGGTTAGCAAAATCTCGTAAAGGTCTTCCTTATACATGGGAAGGAATCTTTCAAAAAACTGAATGAATTTCTTGCCGTCTCTGAGTATGAAAAATAGACTTATCAAAAATACGAAAGACTTGAATATGACAGACCCAGTAGCTAAGAGCATGGAAGTAAAAATCTCTCCAGCCTTTTGAGTGATCTTACCAAGGTATGAAGTAATGCTACTTCTAAACTCGTCAGATTGCGCGTAAGTGTAGAGCTTTTGTAGCATATCTTCTGTGAGCACTCTGTCTGTAAAGGGCACCTTGTAAATATAGTGTAGTAAATCTGTCATGGTATGGTTCTGAACATAGTAGGCCAGCGTCTTTGTGATCTCTATGCTCTGCCTGACTGCAACAAGACCTATAAGAAATACAGGTATGACTATGAAAAGCGCTACTGCAGAAGTTATGAGTAAAGAGGAGACGGTAGCGTTTCGCAAAAAGTTTGACAGTCTTAAATGCACAGGATAGGTAACAAGTGAGAATATTATAGCCCACAGTATGGGATGTAGAAAAGGCATAATAACTAAAAGCACTAAAAAGGCAAACAGTAGAGTCATTACCAAAAGAAAATAAAAGAACACCTTCTCCCTGCTCATGGTCTACCCATGCAGTAATACTCAAAACCTTCCTCCCTCATCTTAGATGGTTCGTATATATTCCTACCGTCTATTATTATGGGAAGCCTGAGAAGTCTTTTTACCCTTTGAAAGTCAGCCTTTTTAAACTCTTCCCACTCGGTAAGTATGAGAAGTGCCTCGCAGTCCACAAGTGCCTGATACATATCCTGTGCATAAGAGAGGTCTTTACCTTCTGGAAATAGCCTTTTGAAGTTATTCATAGCTTTTGGGTCGTATAAGCTCAGTTTTGCCCCGTGCTTTAAAAGTAGGGATACCACCTTTATAGATGGTGCGTGCCTTATGTCATCTGTGTTAGGCTTGAAAGAGAGTCCCCAAATAGCGATCCTTTTGTCCTTTAAGCTCCAAAGGGCAGTTTTCACCTTTTCCATAAACCTATGTATCCTCTCTGCGTTTATCCTTTCCACTTCTTTGAGCAAAGAGAAGTCAACTCCGTGATCTTCTGCCATCTTTATGAAGGCTCTTACATCCTTGGGGAAACAACTACCACCCCAACCTATACCAGCATCTAAAAAAGCCCTCCCTATTCTTCTGTCGTATCCTATACCATCCGCTACTAATTTTGCATCCGCTCCCGTTTTTTCACACAGGTCTGCTATCATGTTTATGAAGGATATCTTCATCGCTAAAAAGGAGTTAGATGCGTGTTTTATGAGCTCTGCTGTAGCCGGGTCTGTAAATATAATGGGTGCTTTTATGGGTTTGTAAATTTCTTGCATAATACTCTTTGCTCTATCGCTCTCAATACCTATAACTATTCTGTCCGGCTGTAAAAAGTCCTTTACAGCACTCCCTTCTCTTAAGAATTCAGGATTGGAGACCACATCAAACTCTATGGGATCTTTCATGTATCTCTGCATGGTTTTCTTAATGAGCTTATGAGTATTTACTGGTACTGTGGATTTTTCTACCAACAATTTGTAGGTTTTCATGTGCTGTGCGGTGAACCTTGCCACCTCTTCTACCTGTGATAGGTCTGCAGAACCATCTTCTTGTTCTGGTGTGCCGACGCATACAAAAATCACTTGGGAAAAATCAAGTCCTTCAAGCATGTCTGTGGTAAAACTTATCCTACCCTGTTGAAGACTTTCTTGAAGAAGTTCCTCAAGCCCCGGTTCGTAAATGGGAAGGTGTCCATCTTTTAGCATCTGCACCTTTTGTGGTATCTTCTCTACCACCTTCACTTTGTGTCCCAAATGGGAAAGACATATGCCTGTTGTCAATCCTACATACCCACCACCTATAACGGTTATATTCATTCCTCTTCCTCCACGAGCTCAAGCTCTATCTTACCTCTGTCTTCTTCAACTTTGACTACCCTGACCTTTACTATATCACCCAATCTGTAGGTTTTTCCAGTCCTTAGACCCACAAGCCTGTGAGCTGGTTCGTCGTAAATGTACTCATCTTCCGTCAGGGTGTTTATGCTTACAAGCCCTTCCACCAAGTACTCTTGCAGTTCCACGAAAAAGCCAAAAGGTACAACTCCTGTTATTATACCAGTATGGACCTCACCTAAATGTGCCTTCATGAGCCTAGCTTTGAGCAGGTCTATGGCTTCTCTCTCTACATCGTCCGCAAGTCTTTCCTGTCTGGATAAATGCTGTCCAGCCATCTCAAGGTACGCTACCGTTTCTTCGTAAGGCACATCCTCACCCTTTATGGCTTTTTTCAAAAGCCTATGGACTATTATGTCTGTGTATCTCCTTATAGGTGATGTAAAGTGAGCGTAGTGTTCAGAGGCAAGGCCAAAGTGTCCCGTATTGTGGGGCGAGTAATAAGCTCTCTTCATACTCCTGAGAGTTAGAAACCTTACCAAGTTTTCTTCTGGCCTTCCTTCAAAGTCCTCTATTATTTTTTGAAAAAACTTGGGCTCAAGGGAAACTTTCTTTACTTTATATCCAAGACCGCCGAGTATCTCTATAAGGTTGTTCACCTTATCTGGGTCTGGTTTTTCGTGCACTCGGTAAAGACACGGATAACCCATATTCTGCAAGTGCATGGCTACAGTCTCGTTGGCTGAGACCATAAAATGCTCTATGATCTTGTGGGCTGTGTGCCTCTCGTATGGGATCACCGCTACGGGTTCTCCAAACTCATTCACGACTACCTCCGATTCTGGAAGGTCAAAGTCAATGCTTCCTTTCTCCCAACGCTTTCTGGAAAGTATGCGATACAAGTCTTCCATAAGCCTGAGGGGTTCTACAAGATAGGGATACTTATTCTCTAACATGGGATCGCCTACTATGAGCTTTAGGGCTTCTTCGTAGGTAAGGCGCGCTTTGCTTCTTATAACGCTCTCGTATATGTCATACCTTACTAAGTTCCCTTTTTTATCAAACACCATCTCACAGGTGAAAGCAAGCCTGTCTTCGTGGGGTTTTAAACTACAAAGGTCAGCGGATAGCTTTTCCGGAAGCATATGCAGGGCTCTGTCAGGGAGGTAAAAGGTAAAACCCCTTCTGAAAGCCTCCTTATCTATGTGAGAACCTTCTTTGACAAAATGGGACACATCCGCTATGTGAACCCACAATCTGTAGTGTCCTTCTGGTGTCATTTCTATGGCTACTGCATCGTCAAAGTCCTTAGCTCTTTCTGGGTCTATGGTAAAGCAAACCTGATCCCTCAGGTCTTTTCTCTTTTTCAACTCCCTCTTTATACTGATGTGCATCTTTTGAGCTTCTTTTAGGACCTCTTCTGGATAGTTCAGGGGGAGGTCATACTTTCTGATGATCAGGTCTATGATGAGCAGTCTTTCCTGAGGATGTCCCAGCACTTCCTTGATGACACCTTTAGCGGGAGACTTGTCCTTTGGGTACTCCTTTATCTCTACCACCACTAAGGTATCCTTTTTTATGTCCTTACAACTTTCTTGGCTCAGCAGTATCTTTTGGTGGGGTGCGTCATAAAGGGGTATACCGTAGCAAATTTTACCTTTCACTATCTTGCAGACTAACTCTCTTTTGCCTCTCTTTATAATCTTGAGTATGCGTACTTCCTTTTTCCCTTTAAACTCCACCACTTTAGCTTTTACCAAGTCACCACCAAAGACTTTTGTCATCTCAAAGGGTGGTATATATATGTCCTTTCTACCTTCTCCTACCTGGAGGAAACCAAATCCTGCAGGGTAGGGTATTACAGTCCCTATAACCGCTTCTTCCTCAGCAAGCTTATACCTTCCTTTATCTACAAACAGCCTTCCCTCTCTTTTTAGGGACTTGAGCACTTTTTTGAGTTCTTTTTTACCTTCTTTGTCAAGCCCTAATTGCTTGGCTATGTGTTCAAAGTGCATGGCTTTTTTAGAGCTTTTGAGCAGATTAAGAACCTCCTCTTCTGTTATGTGTCCCTGTGCCATATGAAAAGAATTATAAACCAAGCTCTAAAGGTAAAAAACCCTATTCTTTCCTTCACTTTTGGCTTTGTAAAGAGCAGTATCAACCCTTCTTAGTATAGTATCCATGCTATCACCTTCACGGTATGTGGTGATCCCTACAGATACAGTTACCTTAATTTTTCCGTCAAAAAGGCTCCCTTCCACAATTTTCCTGAGCTTTTCTGCAACTGTCGCTGGTGAGGTCTCTGAACGCATAATGAGTAAAAACTCTTCCCCTCCCCATCTTCCCAGTATGTCCGCTTTTCTTATGTTATTTTTGAAAAGCCTTGCTAACTGTTTAAGAACCCTATCTCCAGCTTGGTGCCCGTATGCATCGTTTATCTGCTTGAAGTTATCTACATCGATGAACAAAAGGCTCAAAGGTGTTTTGTATCTATACGCCTTAGCAACTTCCTTTTTAAGAAATTCCTCAAGAGCGTATCTGTTGTAAATACCCGTAAGCCTGTCGTAAAGGGCTAACCTTTTAAGCTTATTTTCTGTGAGCTTTCTATCCGTTATATCCATGACCACACCCACTCCCGCGGGAACAGACTTATAGTGTACAGCTTCTGAGCTTATCTGTACCCACACAACCTTTCCATCCTTCCTTTTTATCCTTACTTCGTACCTTTCAACTCCTTTTATACCCATATCCCTCTTGAGCATAACCTTCTTAACCTTTCCCCTGTCCTTTGGATGGATAAGAGAGAGGACAT
>JAPYWJ010000020.1 GCA_028276405.1 Hydrogenobacter sp. | reverse complement strand
TAGAGTTTGAAAGTATGTTTAACCTTAGGGGCATGCACGGTAGCTTCAGTCCCATAGATGTTAGAAACACCCTTATAGCATACGGACCAGACTTTAAGAAAGGTTATAGAGATAAATTACCCACTGGGAACATAGATGTTGCACCTACGGTAGCAAGAATACTAAATCTAAACCTACCCGATGCAGATGGCAGACCCCTTGTGGAAGCTCTTATAAACGCGTCCGAAAGCGTATCAGTACCTGTTGCTGAGTGTATGTATTCTGACAGAGTAAGCGGTTTGACCATGAGACTTCCTACAGACCCAAATGGAAGCAACATAGATGCAACAAAATCCACATACTATACCAAATTATGCACCAAAAAAGTTATCTACAACAACAAAACTTACATATACTTTGATTATGCCAAAGGGGTTAGG
This sequence comes from Hydrogenobacter sp., assembly GCA_028276405.1. Classification (GTDB taxonomy): domain Bacteria; phylum Aquificota; class Aquificia; order Aquificales; family Aquificaceae; genus Hydrogenobacter. The sequence goes on along the minus strand of JAPYWJ010000020.1, from coordinate 25,196 downwards.
GAATGATAGGGGGCCTTCTTTCCCTCCTATTTTTTCTTTTTCTTTTTAGTAAAACCTTTGCACTATCGTGGGAAAGTGCTTTTAAAACACAATCAGCAGCAAAAAATGTACACTTCATCGCCAAATACATAGATAGAAATGGGAAAATACATCAGCTTGAATATTGGCGTATATCTGATAAAAAACTAAAACGGTCCACAGATGGAAAAGTAGAAATCTACGCTTTTAAAACAAAAGAAGGGGACTATCAGTACCTTATTTTAGACAAGCAAAGGTCTACCCTTCTAAAGATAAGTAGAACCAATCTGTATCGCTTGGGAGCTTTCTACGATTGGTACTCCTTAGCGCATATACTAAAACGCCCTGTTAGTTATCGTATAGAAAAGCTTGATAAAAAACCATATTCTTTAGGTAATTACTCCTGCAAATGGTATCTTGTGAGTGAACCATCGCAGACCTACAGCGTGTGCTGGTCTGAAAAGTTAGCGATCCCTCTGTTAATCCAAGACGATAAGAACAAAACAGTTTGGGAAGTTCAAAAGGTTGCTACAGAACACATAGGAGATAATGTTTTTAGTATACACAAGAAAGACCTTGTAGAATTAGATGTAGACGAGGAGCTATCTCCTGAATGAGCTAACTTTATCCTATAATTCCTCTCAAAGTGATATCTCCGCTGATTATTTTCTTCTCACCTTGGGCAGTAAGAAGTATGAGGTATCCCTCTTCTGATATATCTTTGAGTATTCCCAGAGTAGGAGGATTTGTGTGAATGATAACCTCTTGATCTAAGAACAGAAGCCTTCTTTTTATGTCATCTCTGAAGGCTTTGAAGCCTTTTTCCTTCAATATATTAAGGTGTTTCTCTATTTTGTCCAAAAGGGAGAGAAGGACACAGACTGTACTGTATTCTTTCCCAGAGGCTAAAAACATGGATGTAGCTGAAAGGTTTTGAGGAAAAGCTTTTTGATTTACATTAATGCCTATACCTACTATGCTTCTGTTCTTGAGCTTTTCCACAAGGACACCGCATACCTTTTTACCCATTATGTACACATCGTTTACCCACTTTATGCTTGTTAAAAAACCGTAATCTTCAAGCATTTGGCACACAGAAAGTGCTATTACAAGGGGCAGAGTTTGTTCATCTTTTAGTTCCTCCTGCAGAGCAAAACTTAGGTATAGACCACCCTCATCTGAGTGCCAGCTCCTTCCGTACCTTCCCCTCCCTAGTGTTTGCTTTTTTGCACAGACCACACAGTTTAAGCCTTCCCTTTCTTTTAAAAAGTCCTGCGTTGAGCTTACCTCTTCAAGCCAAAGAAGACACGAAAACCTGCTCATTCTAAAGACTTTATGGCATCAAATAGAGTTCTTAAGACTGTATCCATATCTTCAAAGGATATAACAAGAGGCATCATAAGTACCATAACATCACCTAAGGGCCGCATAAAAACTCCCCTTTCCCTGCATTTGTATGCCACCTTAAAGCCTGTCCGATCTCCGTAAGGAAACGGCTCACCTCTCTCTTTGTCCTTGACCAACTCTATGCCTGCCATAAAACCTAACTGTCTTATATCACCAACATGCTTTAATTTCCAAAACTCTTGTAGTCTTTCTGACAGATAATCTATTTTGGGCTTCAGATTTTCTAGAGTTTTTTCTTCATCAAACAGTTCAAGGTTTGCAAGAGCTACCGCACATGCCAAGTTGTTTCCAGTGTAAGTGTGTCCGTGATAGAAATGTTTCATCTCTCCGAACTCTCCCAAAAAAGCATCAAAAACTTCATCAGTGGTCAGCGTAGCAGCCAAAGGAAGGTATCCGCCCGTTATACCTTTACCCAAACACATAAAGTCAGGGGTTATACCCTCTTGCTCGCAGTAAAACATACTTCCTGTTCTTCCAAAGCCAGTTGCTACCTCATCCACTATCATTAAGACCTCATACCTTTTAGTAAGTTCCCTTACATCTTTCAAAAAACCCTTGGGAAAGGGTAGCATACCAGCCGCTGCTTGAATACCCGCCTCTAAGCTTATGGCTACCACATCTTGAGCTTTGTCCTTTAGGATGTCTTCAAGCATTTGAAGTATGTCATTCTTACACTCATCACAGAGTTTTTGGTAATTTTGCTTACAGTAAAGGTAAGGTGAAGGAAGTCTTATAGTGTTAAAAAGTAGATCTCTGTAAGAACCGTGGAAAAGCTCAATTCCTCCTAAGCTTACAGCGCCTATGGTGTCTCCGTGATAGGCTTCAGATAGAGTAATAAAGATCTTTTTCCTTTTTCCTTTGTTTACCCAATACTGATAAGCAAGTTTTATGGCTATCTCAACAGCTTCTGCGCCATCTTCTGAATAGAAAACTTTCGTAAGTCCCTTGGGAGCTATTTCCACAAGTTTTTTGGCAAGAAGTATGGCAGGTATGTTGGAAGAACCTAAGGTGGTGGTGTGCGCTACTTTTTTGAGCTGATCAGTAATGGCTTGATTAAGCTTGGGGTGATTGTGTCCATGAACATTACACCAAAGAGAAGAGATGGCATCTATAAACTTTCTTCCGTAAATGTCATACAGATAAACACCCTCTGCTCTATCAAAGATGAGGTTTTCTTCCTCTCTGTATACCTTCATCTGAGTGAAAGGGTGCCAGAAGTACTCTTTATCCCAGTTTTCAAGCACCTTTGGGTCAAGCATTCCTTCTCCTTGACTAAACTTTTACAGGAATTATAATATAAGCAAGAAAAAAAGGAGTTTACTATGCATTTGCCACCACTTAAGCTGGGAAAGAAAACAGCAGAGATCCCCATCATACAAGGTGGTATGGGCGTGGGTATATCTTGGGAGAAGCTTGCTGGTGCTGTTGCCAAGGAGGGAGCTGTGGGTGTAGTTTCTGCGGTAGGCACAGGCTACAGGCATCCTAACTTGGTAAAAAGGGACAAGTTTGGAAGACCCATAGGTTCCATTTATACACACAGCAAGGAAGCCCTAACGAGAATAATACAAGATGCCAAAAGGATAGCCCAAGGTAGGGGTCTTATAGGAGTAAATATACTCTGTGCCATAACGGATTACGGTAGGGTAGCGCGCGATGCTGTACAAGCAGGCGCTGACCTCATAATATCCGGAGCAGGACTTCCCATGAAGCTTCCTGAGTATGTGGAAAATGATGATGTTGCGCTTGTGCCTATAGTTTCATCAGCAAGAGCCATGAACCTCATATGCAGAACCTGGGAAAAAAGGTACAAAAGAATACCCGATGCGGTAGTGTTAGAAGGTCCAAAATCGGGAGGTCATCAGGGCTTTAAGTATGAAGAGTGTTTTATGGAAGAATACCAGCTTGAGAACCTCTTCCCTTCTGTTCTTGAAGAAGCTCAAAGGTGGGGAGGCATACCCGTTATAGTAGCCGGTGGTGTGTGGAGCTACAAAGACATACTCTTTTACATAAAGCAAGGTGCAGCTGGCGTTCAAATGGCCACTAGGTTTATAGCTACGCATGAATGCGATGCACCCCTCATATACAAAGAAGTGGTGCTCAACGCAGAAGAGGAAGATATCATACTTCTTAAGTCCCCTGTAGGCTATCCTCTAAGGGTTATAAGGACTCCCTTTGTAGAAAGACTGATGGCAGGATACAACGGATGGAACGGCTGTGTTTCTCACTGCATAACTCCCTGCAACAAAGGTGAGGAAGCCAAGAAGGTGGGTTTTTGCATAGCGGATAGATTGGGCGCTGCATGGCTTGGAAACTACCAAGAGGGCATATTCATAAGTGGTGCAAACTGTCACCTCCTCAAAAAGCAAGGCATTATCTCAGTAAAGGAGCTTTTGGACATGCTCACAGGCAAAATGCCTGATCCTACAGTGGAGAGTCAACCGGTTAATGTATGATGGATAGTATGGGGAAATTCTTAGCACTTGTTGGTGCTGTGCTTTTCCTGATGGGTATTATCCTGATGCTCTTTGAAAAACTGCCTTTGGGGTTTGGCAAACTTCCGGGTGACATAATTATAAAGAGAGATAACTTTACTTTCTACTTTCCCCTAGCAACCTCTCTGCTTTTGAGCCTTATCCTTACTTTAATACTTAACCTCCTTTTCAGAAAGTGAAAGCTCCATCAAAAAACTCTTTAAAACTCTTAAAGAGCGTTCCGCCAAAAGTTTTTTTCTAAGGGCTTTGTCCCTTACCTTTTCCTCGAGGGATGGCAAAAGTCCCATAACCGGAGACATGGGCTGAAGCTGTCCTTCCTTGCTCGTTATGTAGTTTATGAGAGCGCCTATTAGGGTTTCCTCAGGAAAGCGCAGAAGCCTCTCTCCTCTTAATAGTCTCCCTGCGTTTATACCTGCAACTATACCGGTTGCTGCAGAAGCTGCATAACCTTCTACACCCGTTATCTGTCCTGCAAAAAATACATTTTCCATCTTCCTCATGTTCAAAAAGGGTGTTAAAACCTTGTTGGACTGTATGAATGTATTTCTGTGCATAGAGCCAAGCCTTACAAAAACAGCATTTCTAAGACACGGTATTAGTCTCAGCACTCTCTTCTGCTCCGAATAAGCCATCTGAGTTTGAAAGCCTACCAAGGATAAAAGCGTACCTTCTTTGTTCTCTTTTCTTAGTTGTAACACTGCAAAGGGAGTTTTACCATCAGGAGTTTTCAAACCTACTGGCTTCATAGGTCCAAAAAGAAGGGTTTTGAAACCTCTTCTTGCCAGTTCCTCTATTGGCATGCATCCTTCAAAATACACAGCTTTTTCAAAATCTTTTGGCACTACCTTTTGAGCCTTAAGAAGCTCCTCGTAGAAGAGTTTGTATTCCTCCTGTGTAAGGGTGCAGTTAAAGTAGTCCTCCTCTCCACCTTTGCCGTAGCGTGAACCCCAAAAGCCTTTTGTAAAGTCTACGCTTTCTGCCTCTACTATGGGAGATACAGCATCGTAAAAGTAAAGATAGTCTTGTCCTATTAACTCTTTTATGTCCTCTGAGAGTTCCTCAGAAGTAAGGGGTCCTGTTGCTACTATGACCACTTCATCCCTGGGTACCTTCTTGACTTCCTCCCTTACAACCTGTATGTTGGGGTGATTTAGAAGCTTATGGGTGATGTATTCAGAAAAAATATTTCTGTCGACACCAAGAGCGCTCCCCGCAGGTACATAAGCGTGCTTTCCCGCAGACAAAGTAAGCGATCCCAAAAGTTCCATTTCAGCTTTCAAAAGACCACTTCCTGAGGTTATCTCCATACTGCCAAGGGTGTTGCTACACACAAGCTCCGCAAACTTGTCCGTTTTGTGTGCGGGTGTCTGTCTTTTTGGTCTCATCTCATAAAGAACTACTTGGAAACCCTCTTGAGCAAGTCTGTATGCAGCTTCAGAACCTGCAAGACCCGCACCTATCACTATAACTCTTTCCATCCACTTTATTTTATATAATATTTTCAATGGAGATCACGACTGTTCCTATAGAAGAAGAGGTAAAGCAATCTTACATAGACTATGCTATGTCCGTCATAGTAGGGCGTGCAATTCCTGACGCTCGTGATGGGCTAAAACCTGTCCAAAGAAGGATACTTTATGCCATGTATCAGATGAACCTAACACCAGATAAACCTTTTGTAAAGAGTGCAAGAATAGTAGGTACCGTGCTGGGATATTACCATCCTCATGGAGATCAGGCGGTTTATGACGCTTTGGTAAGGATGGCTCAAGACTTTAACATGAGATACCCCCTTATAAAGGGACAGGGAAACTTTGGCTCTATAGACGGTGATCCTCCGGCGGCTATGAGGTATTCAGAGGCAAAACTTTCCAAGATAGCCATAAAACTCCTTGAAGACATAGAGGAGGATACTGTTGATTTCGTTCCCAACTTTGATGGCTCTACCTTAGAGCCATCCGTTCTGCCTTCTAAATTTCCCAACATGCTCTGTAATGGGTCTACAGGCATAGCGGTAGGATTAGCCACTTCCATACCACCCCATAACCTCAGAGAAGTTTGTAAAGCTTTAATAGAACTTGCAAAAAATCCAAACTTATCAACAGAAGAGATAATGAAACACATAAAAGGTCCCGATTTTCCAACAGGTGGCATAATAGAAAACTACTCTGAGCTAATTGAATACTATCACACGGGAAAAGGACATGTAAGGATAAGAGCAAAGGCTCACATAGAAAAACTACAAGGTGGAAGACAGCAGGTAGTCATAACGGAGATACCCTATCAGGTTAATAAAGCAGAACTCATAAAGAGAATAGCAGAGCTTGTAAGGGAAGGAAAGCTCAAAGAGATATCTGATATAAGGGATGAATCTGACAAAGAAGGTATAAGGATAGTCATAGAGCTAAAGAGAGATGCGGACGGTCAGAAGGCATTGGAAAAGCTCTACAGATACACAGCTCTTCGGAAAAACTTTCCTATAAACTTTGTAGTGCTTATAGACAACGAACCCAAACAGGTGGGCATAAAAGGGCTTTTACAAGAATTCTTAAGACACAGGCTTGGGGTTATTCTCAGAAGGTCAAAGCACTACCTTAGAAAGGCGGAAGATAGATTGCACATAGTGGATGGACTTATCACTGCTTTAAGGCATATGGATGAGGTGATACAAGATATAAGAAGCTCTCAAGACACAGCACAGGCAAAGGAAAAACTCACACAAAAATACTCTCTTAGCGAAAAACAAGCTTATGCGGTGCTTGAGATGAAACTTCAAAGGCTCACATCTCTTGAAAGTAGAAAGCTTGAGGAAGAAAGAGAAGAACTTGTGCAAAAAATAGATTATTACAAAAAGCTCATAGACAGTGAGGAAGAGAGAATAAAGGTGTTTGTACAAGAGATGGAAGAGATATCAAGAGAGTTTCCCTCCCCAAGAAAGAGTTTTGTTCTGGGGTTTGAGGAAGAAAAAGTAGGACAGCTTACAGTAGTCATATATTCCAACGGGAAGATAATGCCTCTTGAAGAATTACAAGAGGAGGAGGTAGTCAATGTATTAGATGTTCCTTTTGATGAAGGGCTCTTTATGGTATCCAACAAAGGTAGAGTTTATTGGATAGCGGGTTCTCAGGCCCTTCAGGGAAGCAAGGTGTCTTTTAAAGAGCAAGAAGAGAGTATAGTAGGCGCTTTTGTAAGGTCCCAGGTAAGCGACCGCATCATTCTGATAACCAAGTTGGGGTATGTAAAAAAGATACCTATTGTAGACTTTGAGTACAAGGCTCAGGGTATGTCCATAATAAAATTTTCTGAAGAAACAGATCAGGTGATCAGAGTTTTGCAATCTCCCGAAGAAGGCGACATATTACTATTCACTCAGAAGGGTAAGTGGCTTAGGTTTCCCATAAAAGATATTCCTCCTGCCACTGCTGGTTCCAAAGGTGTCATAGGCATAAGGCTTGAAGAAGGAGATATACTCAAAGGAGCGAGGGCTTTAAAGGACTACCTGTACCTGGTGTTGATAACAGAAAAGGGAAGTGTTAGAAAGGTGAGCCTAAAGGACATACCTGTTAAAAGCAGGAGTTCCAAAGGAATACATCCTTTAGCATACACAAAGAGTAAGCTTGTAGATATAGTTCCCATAAGAGAAAGTGCAGAAATCATGATAGCCACCGAAAAGGGCAAGGTTTTTTACGATAAGCTTGAGGAAAGTCAGATACCCTCTAAAGAAGTACCTCGTTGGGATGTGGGGGATGATCTCATAACAAGGATCGTAATAAAAAAGGCATAAATGAAACTCCTGCAAGGAGTTTCCACCAATTTTTTAAAAAATAGAGCATAAAGGCAGATAAGAGGGTTATGAGAACAGCTTCTTCTACGGAAAGGGGTGTGTTTACTGTAAGGCTCACATAAGACAACAAGCTCACAGAGGATAGTATAGCTTTACCTAACCACTCAAGGGGAAAAGATGGAAGGCTAAAGAAAGTTAGAACTTCCAAAATTCCGTAAGCGGTAAAGGGTACAAAGAGAAGTCCCACTATAGGTGTAAACAGGACGCTGGCTGGTGTGGTTAGGGAAAGGGTGGAAACTATACTTGCGGTCCCCAAAAAAGCGAAGAAAGTACTCCAGAAAGATATAAAGATGGGGTAAAAACGTTCGGACATGGAGTTTTTTATGCCATTTGTGTTCATACCAGACAGTATTAGGTAAAGAGTTGCACTAAAGGATAGCCAAAAGGAGTAGGATGTAAGGTATTCAGGGTAAAGTGAAAGTATTACATAGCCTGAAAAGAAGAGCAGACTTAGATAATCGGGTCTTCTGTCCAAGAGCTTTATTAGTATGGCAAAGAGTAGCATTAGATAAGCTCTCAAGACGGGTGGGTCCATGGGCACCACAAAAAAAGCGTACCAACTAACCCCCAAGAGCGCAAGAAAGAAGCCATACCTACCTGGTAGTAAATGCTTTAGTATTAGGGCTATAAGCGTTAAGTGAAAACCAGACACAACCAAAAGGTGCAAAAGGCCGGTACGCCAAAAAGAAGCCTGATATTCAAAAGGCATAACATCCTGGGCAGCACCAAAAAGATAAGAAAGCAAGAGAGCCTTAACCTCTGTATCCTTTATCTTTTCTTCCATTCTTTTTATAAGCTTATCCCTTAGGCTTTCTCCAACTAGGATAATCCTCTTTATATCTTTCCAGCTTGATGATATAAAAACCTTTCCGTTATGAACTTTTACATGTCCAAAAACTTCAAAATTTCTTGATGGAACATCTCCCGCACCAAAAAGTGTAAGGTATCCTACTTTGCCATACACTTCAGGCATATCTCCACCTAAAAGCTTTACCTTGACCTTTAGTCCCCTTTCATCTTCTTGTGGCACACCCTCTACGGATACCATCAGCGAGCCACTTCCTAAATCATCTGGTAGATATTCCCTATCTTTTTCTATTCTGAGGAAGCTTACCAAAAGGACCAAGAAGAAGAGTAAAACATGTTTAACATGCCTTCCTTTCATGACGCCTTTAGCTTATATTTTACTATCTAAGGAGGGAAGTAAGGATGGGTATATATGTGATGTTAACCAAGATATCACCTTATGCTGTAAAAAATTTAGAGAAGCTCAAAGAGATAGAACAGCATGCGGAGAAGCTTATTGAAGAGAACTGCCCTAGTGTAAGGTGGGTTATGAACTTGGTTGTTTTTGGTCCATATGATTATCTTGACATCTTTGAAGCTAAAGATGATGAAGAGGCAGCAAAAGTTGCTATGATAATAAGATCATTTGGTCATGCTACAACGGAAACATGGCCGGCTATGGAGTGGAAGGATTTTAAAAGTATAATAGAGAAGATCAAGATAGATTATTCCTGAGGGCTTTTACAAACGCAATCATCTTATCGTGATCCTTTACACCTGGACTTACCTCTATACCGGAGGAAACATCAACAGCATAAGGATTTACCCTTTTTACTGCATGCATTACATTACTTGGGTTTAGTCCTCCGGATAGAAAAACACGAAAGCCTTCCTTTACAAATTTTTCTGCTAATCTCCAATCAAAGGTCTTCCCCGTTCCACCGTAAGCTTTGTCTGAGTATGTGTCTAAAAGGATCGCATAGACAGAATGCCACTCCTTGGGTATCCATAACTCATCCTTAACTCTAAAAGCTTTTATAACTCTGTCTATCCCTATCTTTTTTGCAAATTCAAAACTCTCTTCTCCATGAAGTTGAACCAGGTCTATACCCATGTCAAGAACCCTTTTTACATATTCGTACTCAGGGTCTACCATAACACCTACCTTTTTGGTATTACCAGCGGTATACACCAATTCCTGTAATTCATCAAAGCCTACAAACCTAGGACTTTTTGGGTAAAGCACAAAGCCTATGTAGTCAACACCCAAAGATACAGCTTTTTCTACATCTTCATACCTTTTTAGTCCGCAGAACTTAACTTTAACCATAAAATAGCTTCCTAAGTTTTGTCATTTGCTCAAGATGTATCTGACCTTCTGCTACCTGTTTGTCTATAAAAGCATAGGATATTACAGAGCCAAATACAAACCCAGCTAATCTGGAGATGCTTCCCATTTTTCCCATGGAGATGAGTATTTTTTCTCCTTCTTCCTCTTTTCCTATGCATAAAAGTTCCGCTACATCTTTGTACGAGTTAGCTTTGACAGCAATTTTGACTATATCCGCACCCCATCGCCGTGCAGACCTAAAGACCTCTCTGAGTATCCACCTGGGTGGCGTAGCAGAAAAGTTATGATAAGAGATTATAAGCGTTCTGTTGTGGGCTTTTACTATATCTCTAACTTTTGACAAGATACTTATGGAGGATAATTCTACATCTGTGTAATGACTGAGAGGGGCTACCTGCTCAAAAAGCTCTTCACGGTTTTCTACCTTCCTACCTCCCTCTTCTTCACTCCTTATGGTAAGAATGGTCATAAGACCTACAGAGTGCGCTTTTTGTATGAGCTTACTAACATGCTCTACCTTTGTATTCTCAAACATATCTACTCTCAGTTCAACTATGTCCGCTCCTAAGGTTTTACACACTTCCAAGTGCTTATCAAATTCTTTATCGGTTAGGGGTACAGCTATTAGCATGATGGTTTTTTAACTCTCGCAAGGGTCTTTAGGGGTAAGCCAAAAACCCTTGTAAAGCCAGCACCGGCTTTATGGTCAAAAGTATCCCTTTCGGAATATGTGGCAAGTTCTTCCACATACAGAGAAAGGGGCGAGCTTCTCGAAACTACTACTACTGAACCTTTATACAGCTTTAGTTTAATGCTTCCAGTGACACACTTTGCTACTATGGACACAAAGGCGTCTAAGGCTTCTCTTAGAGGAGAAAACCACAGCCCTTCGTACACCAGTTTAGCATACTCGTGGGGTATATGACCTAAGAAGTAATGGAAGGTGAACCTATCCGTAGTGAGAGATAAAAGTTCTCTGTAAGCAATATAAAGGAGCGTAGCACCAGGTGCTTCGTAAACTTCCCTGCTTTTTATACCTACCAGTCTGTTTTCAACCATGTCTATTCTTCCAACTGCGTGCTTTCCTGCTATGGCATTCAACTCAAGGATAAGCTGGCTTATAAGTTCGTACCTTTTGCCATTTAAGGCTCTGGGTGTGCCTTCTTCAAAGGCGATCTCCACATACTCTTCTTGGTCTGGCGCTTTTTTGGGCGATACAGTCCATTCAAAGGCATCCTCGGGTGGCTCTTCAAGTAAGTCTTCTATGGGACCACACTCTATAGATACTCCCCACAGATTTTTGTCTATGGAGTAGGGCTTTTCTTTTGTTATCTTTACGGGTATGTGGTGTTTGATGGCATACTCAACCTCTTCTTCACGGGATTTAAACTCCCATTCTCTGACGGGTGCTATCACCTCAATGTTAGGGTTCAAAGCCCATGCGGACAGCTCAAACCTCACTTGATCGTTGCCCTTTCCGGTGGAGCCATGAGCTATGTAATCTGCTCCAAATTTCTCTGCGTAATGAATAAGCTTTTTAGATATAAGGGGTCTTGAAAGAGAAGCACTAAGAGGATATTTACCTTCGTACAGAGCTAAAGCCCTAAGGGTAGGAAGACAGTAATCTCTGGCAAACTCTTCTTTGAGGTCTTCTACTATAGCATCAACAGCTCCAGAAGATTTTGCCTTTTGAGGTATATCACCCAGCTCCTCTCCCTGTCCCACATCTGCGGTGTAGGTTATCACTTGGTATCCCTTCTGCGTAAGCCACCTTACCATTACGGAAGTATCCAATCCACCAGAGTAAGCCAAAATGACCCTCTTTGCCATACACAGAATTATAACTTTATTTAAAACTTGATGCACAAGTTAAAGGGACTTATATTTAAGAGCTTATGGGTTTGAGTGTAGGTATTGTGGGATTACCTAATGTGGGCAAGTCCACGCTTTTTAACGCAATAACTCAATCCGCTAAGGCTCAAGCTGCCAATTACCCCTTTTGCACCATAGAACCCAATGTGGGAGTGGTGGAGGTGCCCGACGAGAGACTCTACCAAATAGCAAAGATGGAAAGGTCCAAGAAGATGACGCCTACATTTATTGAGTTTGTGGACATAGCGGGGCTTGTGCGTAATGCCAGTAAAGGAGAGGGTCTTGGTAATCAGTTTTTGGCTCACATTAGAGAAGTAGATGCTATAGCTATGGTGCTAAGGTGCTTTGAAAACCCGGACATAGTTCATGTGGAAGGTAGCGTAGACCCAGTAAGGGATGCGCAGATAATAGACTTAGAGCTCATAGCTAAAGATCTGGAGACCATCAGCAAAAGGATAGAAAAAGTAGAAAAACCCGCAAAACTCGGGGATAAAAAAGCCAAAGAAGAACTTGAAAAACTCTCACACTTAAAAGAGATCCTTGAAAGTATGGAACCCATAAGAAAGCATCCGGACCTTCCTGAGGACCTTCTTGAGTATGCAAAAAAAACTCTTTTTTTGCTTACTACCAAGCCAGTTTTGTATGTAGCAAATGTGGATGAAGAAGGTTTAAAGGGAAACATATATGTCAAGCAGGTTTTAGATTATGCCCAGAAAGAAAAAGCACCTACCGTGGTAGTATGTGCCAAGCTTGAGGCTGAACTTGTAGGACTACCTTTGGAAGAGAAACAGGAACTTCTCACTGCCTACGGACTTGATGAGCCAGGGCTGAATAAATTAGTCAGGGAAGGTTATGCACTGCTTGACCTTATAACCTTCTTCACTGCCGGTGAGAAAGAGACAAGAGCATGGACGGTAAAGAAAGGTACAAAAGCACCCCAAGCCGGTGGGAAAATTCACTCGGACTTTGAAAGGGGCTTTATAGCCGCAGAGGTGATAAGCTATGAAGAATACATAAAGGTAGGTTCTATAAGTAAAGCAAAAGAGCTTGGACTTGTGAGGCTTGAGGGTAAAGATTACCAAGTAAAAGATGGCGATATAATTTACTTTAGATTTAATGTGTGAGCTCTTCCAAGGCAGAAAGAAAACTTTTCATTACAGCAGACCTTGAGAACTTTCTTTCGTAAAGCGCCCTTGAGTTTTGGGATAACCTTTTCCAGTCCTTTACTGCACTTTTGAGTTTTTCCGTTAATTCTCCCACACATCCCGCACCAAACACAAAACCGTTGTAGCCCTCTTCTACCGCTTCTTTGGTACCACCCACATGAGAAACTACCAAGACACATCCACAAGCAAGAGCCTCTATGGCAACTCTTGGAAAGGCTTCCGTTTCCTTTGATGGGATTACGCAGATGTGCGCCCTTCTGTAGTATTCCTCAACCTTTGGGGTGTATCCAACAGCCTTGACCCTTTCACTCAAGCCATTGCGTGCTATGTATGAGTCTATAGCCTCCTTGAGCTTACCATCACCCACCACCCACGCTTTGAGATTATACCCAGCTTTTGTAAGCTCCATAAAGGCTTCTAAAAAATCCATTACTCCTTTTCCTTCATCAAGCTTTCCTACAAAGAGGAGTTCTACAATGTCCTCTGGCTTTTTAGTGTAAAAAAACCTTCCTTCGTCCACTAAGTTGTAAACTACCCTTATTTTGCTTTCTGCCACACCCTCTTTTATGAGATTTTCTTTTACATGCTCGCTTACTGCAAGAAACAGATCTACATGAGGGAACACAAGCTTTCTTACAAGCCACTGTTTCATCCTTTCCATATGTCTGAAAAAGACCACCTTTACACCCCCAAGCTTTCCTGCCAAAAGTGCGTTTAAATACTCTTTTCCGTTGTTAGCTACCAAAATGTCCGGTTTTTCCCTCTTTATCAAGCTTGTGAGCTTTGCTGTGCTTAAAAGAGCTAAACTGTTGGGAAAGCTAATGTAACACTTTCTTACACCATCGGCATGCCTATCTACATAAGAGTTCTTAGCGCAAGCTAAAAGAACTTGTATGCCTTCTTCTGTGAGCTCTTTTACCATCTGCAAGGTGTGTATTTCCGTACCTCCAAACTTAGGGTTAGGGTTTCCGTTCAACCAAAGTATCTTCATATCACAAAAACTAAGTACAAAGCTACGAGTGTAGAGAGAAGTACAGGAAGAGTTAGTAAAAAGCCCACCTTTATGTAGTAGGAGTATGTTATCTTTACACCTTTGTGTTCCAAGATGTGGAGCCACAATAGAGTAGCCAAAGAGCCAATGGGAGTTAGTTTTGGACCTATGTTAGTGCCAACTACATTAGCAAGAGCAAGAAAGTTAGTAATTTTTTGTGAAAGCACTGCAGACTCTATGCCCATGTTCATTATCATAACCGTAGGTAGGTTGTTCATAAAAGCAGAAAGGAAGGCAGATATAAAACCTGTTCCCAATATGGTATAAAAGGCTCCAAGGGAAAGTAGATAATGAATAGCCCATGTTATAAAAGAGATAATCCCAACCTTCTTAAAGCTGTAAATAACCGTGTACATGCCTATGGAAAAAAATACAATACTCCAAGGTGTAGCATTGTAGATGCTCTTTATGCTTATAACTCTGTTTTTTAGAGTAGAGACAGAAAGAAAAAGAGCACTAATACCGAGGATCAGTGAAAAAGGCACTTTTATTTGAAACATGCTGAGTATTAAGAAGGAAAAACCTAAAAGAGTGATAATGATCCAACCCACTTTAAAGACCAAAGGGTCTCTTACTGCGTATCTGGGATTTACACCCTCCAATACATCTGGATCATACCTTTTTATAAGGTCCTTCCTGTAGAAGATGTAAAGGACAAGTATGCTTGTAATCACTGCGACTATGTTTGGAAAGAACATGTACAGAGCAAACTGCCAAAAGCTTATTTGAAAAAAGTGAGCGGTTATTATATTGGTAAGGTTTGATATTACAAGGGGTAGGCTTGATGTATCCGCTATAAACCCACTTCCCATTATGTAAGGTAACACACTTTTTTGTGGGAGTCTTAGGCGCTTTATTTTTGAGTGTATTATAGGTGTAAGCATAAGAGCTGTTCCATCATTGGCAAAAATTGCTGATATAAAAGCTCCCAATGTCATAAAATAAAGAAAAAGTAAAAAGCCGTTTCCCTTTGCATACTTTATAGCTTGTATAGAAGCCCATTCAAAAAATCCTGCTTTGTCAAGGACTATAGAGATAAATACGAGAAAAATGAATGTTAAGGTAGCATCCCAAACAAGGCTCGTTATATAGATAACATCATGAATGTCTACAAGTTCTAACAGAAGGCACGCAATAGCTCCTACCCATGCCGAGTATCCTATGCCCAGTTTTTTAGGCTTAGTTATAACTAAAAAAAGGGTCACAAGGAAGATGACTACTGCGTATAACCTTTCCATTAATAAAAAGCTTCTTTGTGCAAAAATCCGTCAAACACCTTATATACGCTGCCCTCTAAAAACACTCTGTTTAGGTTTTCGTCAAAGTCTATCCTCAAAGTGTCTCCTCCCTTGGTCCTTACCTCTACGGGTTTTTTCTTTACAAGCCCCTTCTTGTAAGCCACTATGGCTGATGCTACCGCACCAGTTCCGCAAGCTAAGGTTTCGTTCTCCACACCTCTTTCATATGTTCTTATACTTATACTGTCTTCTGAGTTTGCCTTTATAAAGTCCACATTGGTTCCGCTTGGATCAAAAGCCTGATGAAATCTTATCTCTCTCCCGTAAGATATTACATCAAAGTTCTCAAGATTATCTACCAACATAACAAAGTGTGGCACGCCCGTATTTATAAAACTTCCTTCCACATTTGTATCCATTATCCTAAGGCTTACATCTTTCAAACCCATAGGCTTTGTCAAAAGCACCTTTACCCTTTTGCCACCGTCCAAAACTTCTGCGTGAATAACCCCCGCTAAGGTCTCAAACCTTACTTGCTTATCCACTATGCCTTCTTCATAAGCAAAACGCACCGCGCATCTTGAACCATTACCACACATACTTGCCACAGAACCGTCAGAATTGAAAAACTGCCATTTGAAGTGATTCTCTGGGTTTTCTGGGTTCTCTATAAGTATGAGTCCATCCGCACCTACACCTGTATGAAAAGCACAAACCTTGACAACAAATTCCTTTAAGCTTAAGTTTAGGCTTTTTACAAAATTGTACACTTCACCTTGTCTGTTATCAAACACAACAAAGTCGTTCCCAGAACCGTGAAGCTTGACGAATCTCATGCAACTATTATAATGGAATTTGTCATGATTTAGAAGGTTTGATGGAGGCTGTTCTAAAAATCTACCAGATCCCTTAGCATAGTTGTAATACAAGATGCAGGAGAGCAATAACAAAAACAAAGAAGTTTTTTCGCACAAAATCTAAGATTATCCCTCGCCCACCCCTAAAGCATTATTTTCAGAACAGCCTCCATTATAACTTGCACTTGGCGAAAAAATCCTGTATAATTATCCGTCTTGTTGAGGTGAGGTACTATGATACAGAGGCAAAGTTATGCAAATGTAGCTGACAACTCGGGAGCTAAAAGGGTTCAAATAATAGGCATACCTTACGCACCAAGAAAGTACGCAACTGTAGGTGATGTTGTTACTGTAACTGTAAAGGATGCTGCACCCAACAGCCCTGCTAAAAAGGGAAAGGTTTATAGGGCTGTAGTGGTGAGAACAAAGAAAGAAGTGAAGCGCCCTGACGGAAGCTACATAAAGTTTGATGATAACGCAGTGGTTTTGCTAAACCAGTACGGTGAGCCTTTGGGAACCCGCATATTAGGTCCCATAGCCAGAGAAGTAAGAAACAGAGGTTTTACCAAGCTTGCGTCTTTAGCTCCGGAGGTGGTATGATATGGCTCTAAAGATAAAAAAAGGTGATACGGTTGTTGTGCTAAGAGGAAAAGAGAGAGGAAAGACAGGAGAGGTTACAAAGGTGCTCAAAGAGGAAAACAAGGTTATAGTAAAGGATGTTAACATAGTCAAAAAACACCTAAGAGGCATCCCCAATGTGAGAGAAGGAGGTATTTACGAGATGGAGGCCCCTATACACATAAGCAATGTGATGCTCGTGTGCCCTAAGTGTAATAAACCAACGCATGTAGGCTTTAGGATACAGCGCGAAGGTGATGAACTCAAGAAGTACAGATACTGCAAAAAGTGTAATGAAAATATAGACTTGGTAAGAACCAAAGAGAGGGTCAAGGCATGAGTGTAGAAACAAAGTATGTACCCAGGCTTTATACTAAGTACAGGGATGAGGTGGTGCCCAAACTGATAAACAGGTTTGGATACAAAAACCCTATGGAAGTTCCAAAGATAGTAAAGATCGTGGTCAATATGGGTGTGGGAGAAGCGGTACAGGATATAAAGCACTTAGAAAGGGCTATGGAGGACATAAGGCTTATAACAGGTCAGCATCCTGCGGTTAGGAGAGCCAAAAAGTCTGAGGCGGGCTTTAAACTGAGGAAAGGTATGCCAGTAGGCTTAAAGGTGACTCTTAGAAAGGAGAGAATGTGGGACTTTTTAGACAAGCTCATATCCATAGCTCTCCCTAGAGTAAAAGACTTTAAAGGACTAAACCCAAGGTCTTTTGACGGTAGAGGTAACTATGCTTTTGGTATATCCGAGCAGATCGTGTTTCCGGAGATAGATTACGAAAAGGTAGATGCCATAAGAGGTATGGATATAATCATACACACGAGCGCTAAAACTGACGAAGAAGCGCTTTGGCTTTTGTCCCTTTTGGGACTACCCATAAGGAGCTCTTAAAGGAGGAGATTATGCCCAGAAAAGCCAAGATAGCTAAGGACATTAAACACTTTCCTAAGTATGATGTTAGGCACAAAAACAGGTGTCCCTTGTGCGGAAGACCTAGGGGATTTATCAGGTATTTCGGTATGTGCAGGCTATGTTTTAGAGAGCTTGCGCTTAAGGGTGAACTGCCAGGAGTTAGAAAGGCAAGCTGGTAAGGAGGTTTAAGGATGGACCCCATTGCGGATATGTTTTCTACCATCAAGAACGCTATAAGTAGGAGAAGAGATTATGTGGATGTGCCCTCTTCTAAGTTAAAGGAGGCACTACTTGAAGTTCTAAAAAAGGAGGGCTACATAAGAGACTGGGAAAGGTTGCAGGATAACTCAAAAGGTACCCAGTATACTCTACGGATACACCTCAAGTATCTTGATCCAAGAAAACAGAGCAGCGTCATAAAAGAAATGGTGAAAGTTTCCAAACCTGGAAGGCGCATTTATGTTCCTAAGCATGCCATACCTTATGTCCAAAAGGGTCTTGGCATAGCTATACTCTCTACGGATGCAGGTGTATTGACGGATCATGAAGCGAGGAAGCTTGGCAAAGGTGGAGAAGTTATAGCTTATGTTTGGTGAGGTGAAGCCATGTCAAGGATAGGTAAAAAACCTATAGAAATACCAAGTAGTGTAAAGGTAAGCCTGCAGGGCTCTGTTATAACCGTGGAAGGTCCAAAGGGCAAGCTTTCTATGAGCTTGCACCCCCACATGAAAGTTTATCTTGATGGTAATACCGTAAAAGTAGAAAGGCCTTCCGATGAGCCTTTTTACAGAGCCATGCACGGAACTACCGCGGCGCTTATAAGGAACATGATAAAAGGTGTTTCAGAAGGTTTTACCGTAGTGCTTGAAGTGTTTGGGCTTGGATACAGAGCTGCTGTAAAGGGTGGAAATCTTGAACTTAACTTAGGTTTTTCACACCCTGTTGTCTTTCCCATACCACCTGATGTGAAGATAGAAGTAAAGGAGAACAAGATATACATAAGTGGTGCAGACAAGCAGAGAGTGGGACAGGTAGCGGCACAAATAAGAGCCTTCAGGAAGCCAGATCCTTATAAAGGTAAGGGGATAAGGTACGAAGGTGAAGTTCTCAGGCTAAAACCCGGTAAGGCAGCAGGAAAAGGTAAGAAGTAAGGAGGCAAGATATGGCAAAGCTAACTAGTCGCGAAAGGAGAGAGAGAAGGCATAAAAGGATAAGGAAGAAAATATTTGGTACTTCAGAAAGACCAAGGCTTTGCGTTTACAAAAGTCTTCACAACTTTTATGCTCAGATAATTGATGACACCAAAGGGCAAACCTTGTTGTCTGCTTCTACTATAGACCCCGAGTTTGTAAAGCTGACTGGTAAAAGAGGAGGAAAATCCATAGAGGATGTTCAAAAGCTTGCACAGATCCTTGTTCAGAAGGCAAAAGAGAAGGGTATAAGCAAGGTAGTCTTTGACAGAGGAGGATTCTTATACCACGGCAAGATAAAAGCCTTTGCAGAGAAGTGCAGAGAGCTGGGACTTGAATTTTAAAGGAGGTAAAACATGGGCGGTGTAGACCTTGAAAAACTTATTGATGAAAAGAGGAAAGTTCAAGGTATAACTAATATGGAAGATGAGCTTCAGATAGAAGAAAGGCTTATATATGCCAGAAGGACCACACGGGTAACAAAAGGTGGCAAAAGGTTTTCCTTCGGTGCTTTGGTCATAGTAGGAGACAAGAGGGGTTTTGTAGGATTTGGACTTGGTAAGGCAAGAGAGGTACCCATAGCCATAGCAAAGGCCATAGAAGACGGCAAGAAGCATCTCATAAGGGTGCCCATAATAAACGGCACTGTTCCTCATGATGTGATAGGTGAGTATGGACCTACCCAAATAAAGGTCATGCCTGCAAGGAGAGGTACGGGAATAGTGGCCGGAGGTGCAGCTAAACCCATCTTTGAACTGGCGGGATATACGGATGTGCTTACAAAACTTCAAGGTAGCACCAATCCTAACAATGTAGTAAGGGCAGTTTTTTCTGCTCTTCTCAAACTAAGATCCTTAGAGGATGTCTCAAGAGAGAGAAGCATTGACCTTGAAGAGCTTCAAAGGAGGTATCACTTATATGCGAGGTGAAAGCATGATAAAAGTAACCCTTGTGAAGGGTCTTGCGGGAAAGCCAGAACCACACATAAAAGCGGTTAAAAGTCTTGGGCTTAAAAAGGTAGGTCAGTCAAGGCTTTTTCCTGACACTCCTGTTGTATGGGGCAACATAAAAAAAGCTTTTTACCTTTTGAAAGTGGAGCAAGTTTAAGGAGGTAAAACATGGAAATAAAGAGAACAGCCAAAAAAACTTGTAAATTTTGTGAAGAAAAGAAAGAGCCCAGTTATAAAAACTACGAAGAGCTCAGGCAGTTTATGACAGAAAGGGGAAAGATCATAGGCAGAAGGCAGACGGGCGTTTGTGCAAAGCATCAGAGGGCACTTTCCATAGAAATAAAGAGAGCAAGACAGTTAGCCTTACTACCTTATCTTGTCGCCTGACGGAGGGAAAGATATGAAAGTGATTCTAGTCCAAGACTTTGAAGGATACGGTGTGTTTGGTGATGTAATAGAAGTAAAGGATGGTTTTGCCAACAATTACCTCATACCAAGAGGTATAGCTCTGCCTGCCACAGAAAGCAACCTAAGGCATATTCAGAGCATTGTGCAACAGAAAATGAGAAAGCTCGAACGAGAAAAGGAAAAGGCATTAAGCCTTGCACAAGCCTTAAAAGGTATCCTTTTGGAGATATCCAAGCCTATCGGTGAAAAAGGTAAGCTCTTTGGCTCAGTAACTCCTGTAGACATAGCCAATGCTTTAAAAGAAAAAGGTTTTGATGTTGACAGAAAACGCATAATCATTAAAACACCCATAAAAGATGTGGGCGTTTACACAGTTCACATAAGGCTACACCCACAGGTATCAGTAGATATAAAGGTAGAAGTAAAGCCTGCATGATGTTTTAACTCATATTGCAGAAAGTAGTTATCTGTTTTAAACTTATTTAAGTTATGAGACAGGCTCTTTATCTAAGAAGCACTAAGGTAGTATCCCATTACCTTATCGCAGTAATAGGGGTTTTTACCGCAGTAGCATTATCTTTGTTGCCCATGGACAATGTGTTTTGGTACAAATCTGCTACTTTGCTTTATGCTCTTTCTTGTATAATGTACCTTTCTTATCCTCTTTTTAGGAATTCTGTATTTATGAAAACATCAACCCTTGCGCTCTTTTTAGGATTGGTTTTGAACCTGACAGGTATGATAAGGAGAGGCATACAGAGTTATGAGCTGGGTGTCTTCCATCCTCCATGGAGCAATCTCTTTGAGGCTCTTACCTTTTGGAGTTTTATAGTGGGTAGCATATACTTGTTTATAGAGAGAAAATACGCTCTTAGATTGCTCGGTGCTTTTGTTGTTCCTCTTGTGTTTCTTCTTAGTGCTTTTGCCATCTTTAAAGCATCAAAAGATATAACACCTCTTATGCCAGCTTTAAGAAGCTACTGGTTATATCTTCATGTGGTGACTGCCTTTATAGGTTATGCTGGCTTTACTGTCGCTTTTGCCAGTGCCATTCTTTATTTATTAAAAGGAAGGTTTCCTCAAACGAGATTGCTTCCTTCTCAAGACCTGCTTGAAGAGATCACTTACAAGTCTATTATTCTTGTATTTCCCGTATGGACCGCATCTATAATATTAGGCTCTGCATGGGCTAACGAAGCTTGGGGTGGGTACTGGAGCTGGGACCCTAAGGAAGTTTGGGCTTTGATAGTTTGGCTCTTTTTTGGAGCTTACCTTCATGCCAGACAGATGCTTGGATGGAAAGGTAAGCGCACCGCGTGGATGGTAGTTTTCGGCTTTATTACAGTGCTTATCTGTTTCTTTGCCATAAATCTATACTTTCCGGGACTTCACAGCTATGCAACGGACTAAGTTATACTTAAAAGTTCTGATTCCCTTTCCGCATCCTTTATGCTCTGAACTATAGTTTGTGCATCCACATTTATTATCTTGGAAACTCTGTTTATGATCTTTTCATTTTTACTGTCTTCTAACAGTTCTACAAGAGAAAGAATAAATCCTATTTCGTTAAGCCTCCTCTCAAAAGCTTCAGCTATATCTCTATCCAACATGAGCTCCTTTACCACATCTTCAGGTTTTTGTCCGAGAATCTCTCCCGCTAAGGAAAAAAGACCAGCAAGATAGGCTTTTTCTTTTATATGAGGTGCATATATACCTGCCAATCTCTCCGCTAAGCTTGCCCTGAAGAGAGACCTTTTCCATAGGTTTACTTCGTCTTCTTCTACAAACATCTCCGAAAGAGCAAGCACTATGGTAAACTTAGCTATGTTCTCAAGCCCGAGATCACGCACAACCTTATCTATCTTGCTTATGTCCTTTATCTTTGTAGGATAGGCAAGATTTAAGAACTTTAAGAATTTATAAGTTGCTCCTATATCTTTTTCCAGAATGTCCACTATGCTTTTCATATCTTTATTTTTTATTGCTTTGTAAAGCCTGAGTATAGTTGTCTTTAGATAAGATATGGTTCTTGTATCTCTAACCCTTATAGGTCTTGACAGGAAAAAACCTTGAAAAAAGTTAAAACCAAGCTGATAGGCTAATTGGTAATCCTCTTTTGTTTCAATATTCTTAGCTATCAGCCCTTTTTTCAGATTTTTGAGTATGCTGATCACTTCTTTGAGCTCTTCCATGTCGTAGGGACTTTTTTTCAAATTTATCTTTACAAAGTGGCACTTTCCCAAAAGAGGTAAGTAATCTATCTTCTCAAAACCAAAGTCATCTATACAGAACTTAAAACCTTTTTT
Source organism: Hydrogenobacter sp. (assembly GCA_028276405.1). Lineage (GTDB taxonomy): Bacteria > Aquificota > Aquificia > Aquificales > Aquificaceae > Hydrogenobacter. Next base: position 2,721 of record JAPYWJ010000020.1, on the reverse strand, counting down.
TAAAAGAGCATTTATAGATGCAAAGAGCTCGTTAGAAAGTCTTCTATTCTCTACAAGTTCTATACCTACATACTCCGGTGGAAGAAGGTCAAACATGGACGCTTCAAGGAATATGGCAGGTACATTTATGAACACTAATTTTCCGCCACCTACCCTTAGAGGATTAAGTTCTGTTATGGTATCTATTGCCATAGTAGTTGCTTTGAGGGGATCCAGTCCTTCTGGGTGCCTGTTGGTCAAGGAATCCTGTATGAAAACTTCGTAAAAGGCTACTTTGCCATTCCTGTCGTATATGGCTTGCTTACACAACACATTCATGGGATTTATTATAACCTTCAAAAGAACTCTTCAAGAAGTCTTTCTAAGCTACTGCCCTTGATCTTATGAAGATACTTTACAACATACTTGCCTATAACATCTACCTCTATATTTACATGGTCTCCCTCTTTTTTATATTTGAGATTCGTGTTTTCGTAAGTGTGTGGTATGATATTAAAACTTATGGTGTTCCTCTCTATGTAATTGACGGTAAGACTTATACCGTCTAAACCTGCTGAGCCTTTTTCCACAAAGTATACAAGCCAGCTGTCTGGTACATACACTTTAAGCTCGTAGTGTTCTCCTTTGCTCTTAAAGTATGCTATCCTTGAGGTAAAGTCCACATGTCCCAAGAGTATATGACCACCTAACCGGTCTCCTACTTTGAGCGCCCTTTCCAGGTTTACAGGATCTCCTACGGATAGCATGCCGAGATTGCTTCTTTTGAGTGTCTCTGGTGATAACTCAAAGAAGACTTCTTGATCTACCATTTTTACTACTGTAAGACACACACCGTTTACAGCTACACTGTCCCCTACCTTTATGTCATCTAAGGATGTTTTTATACTTATCAAACCACCTTTTGAAGAAATTCTAAGGTTATTTATCCTTCCTACATCCTCAATAAGCCCCGTAAACATTACAAAGACACCTCGTCCCCTCTAAAGACAGGTCCTTCATAACAGACTCTTACATACTTTCCTTCTTTATTTTTTACAACACAGCCAAGGCACACTCCCCAACCACAAGCCATCCGTGATTCCAACGAAAGATAAAGCCTGCTTGGATCTACCAGATTTTTCAATGCCTTTAGCATACCCTTTGGACCACAGGCTGAAACGACCCAAGAGGAGTCAAAATCGCTAAGAGCATCTGTTATTAAACCCTTTTTTCCATAACTTCCGTCTTGGGTATAAATGAGGTAATCAAAGCCCTCTTCTTTTAACCAGCTTTCCATGCTTACATGTTCCTTACTCCTTGCACCGTAAAGGAAAAACACGGTTTTGCCAGCTTTCCTAAGCTCTTTACCAAGAAGGGTAAGTCCCGCAAGACCTATACCACCACCAATAAGTAGATGCTTGTCTCCCTCAAGATTAAACAGGCCTTTCCCTAATGGTCCAAGAATATCCACCTGGCTTCCCTGAGAGAAACCGCTTAATAGCTCTGTACCCCTTCCTACCACATCGTAGAATATAAATAGACTCTCTTTTTTAATGTCTGCTACTGCAAAAGCTCTTCTACCTATTGGATCCTTTGTGTGTGAAACTTTTATCATCACGAAATGTCCTGCCCTTATGTAAGGTGTTATTTGTGGAGCGAGCACTTGCATCATGTAGGTTCTTGGAGATATGGGTAAGTTTTGAAGTACCTTACCTTTAGTGTCCCTCATCTGTGTCTCCTTAAAAGCTCATCACCAAGCAGATTAAAAGATATAACCACAAGAAAGATGGCAACGCCAGGAGAAAGTATCCACGGATATGCGGATATAATGTTTATGTCTCTTGCATCAGATAGCATGTTTCCCCAACTTGGCTGAGGCTCTTGAATACCAAGACCTAAAAAGCTAAGGGCGGATTCTCCCAGTATGTAGCCGGGAAAGGAAAGGGTTGCAGACACCACAAGGTAATAGTAAGTGTTAGGTAGAATGTGTTTCACTAATATCCTTAAAGTGCCAGCACCGTAGGTCTTTGCACTTTGGACAAACTCTTTTTCCCTTATGGAAAGTACCATACCCCTTACCACTCTTGCCAGACCAGCCCATCCCAAAAAGGATATGATGAAAACCACCATAAGAAACACTTCAAAGCTTCCCATGGTTAGGGGAAAAACGCTTCTCAAAGAAAGCATCAGGTAAAAGGTAGGTATAGCTAAAAGCACTTCCGCCAAACGCATGATAAAAGCATCAAGTTTACCCCCCATGTAACCCGACAGACCACCCACAAGGGAGCCTACAAGGAAAGTTACCACTACACCGATTAAACCCACTAACATGGATACACGCGCACCGTAAACGAGCCTTGAGAATATGTCTCTGCCCAGTTTATCGGCACCAAGAAGGTGTATCTTGCAAGGTTTTTCAACACCAAAAAGCTTAAATCCGTAAGGTGTTCTAATAAACAGTCTGACAGGACAGGAAGTTTTTGTATCTTCCTTGTAGGACTTAAAAATGGGGTCTTCCATCACATACATGTTCACATAAGGTAAAGTGAACTTCCCATCTTTAAATATGTGAATTCTGGTGGGTGGATGGTAAGGTGTTGTTCTGCTTTGAAGGTCGTAAGGATATGGTGCCACAAAGTCTGCAAACGCAGCTAAGAAAAGGAAAAGGGCAATTATGCTGATGGAAAACTTCATAACCTTAAAATTATAACTACTGCGCTCAAAAATTCTCAAGGTCTGTAA
>JAPYWJ010000046.1 GCA_028276405.1 Hydrogenobacter sp. | reverse complement strand
GTCCAGATACATTGCTGTGACCGTGGTCAGACACTATTATTATATCCGTGTTACTATCCATATTAAGCTCCTTGAGTTTGCTCAGTAGTAATCCCAAAAGGTCATCCATACACTTTAAAGCCATCCTGTAGTTATAGTTTCCTACTCCGTAAGCGTGCTGTGTGCTGTCTGGATCTCTAAACCATATCAATGTTAAGTTGGGTTTTTTGTTGGGAAGTATGTACTGTAAATAAACATTCATCATGTATTTATTGGCATCGCAGTAAGGAGAGCCAGAGGTATCGGTGGGGTCAGATGTGACACCATCACTTAAATTTCTTCTTGGTTTGAAGGCTGTTGGGTCGCCATTGTTGTCAGCTAATGTTATAGAGCCTGAAGGGTAAGCTATGGGTGTTGTTTTGGGAAGCGGAAAGCCTGCCTGTTGAAGTTCCTTGGCTAAAGAGAGAGGATATACCATCTTTTCGTCAAGTATAATGCCACCTCTTTTGTAATCTTGAATGTACGCAGCGCCGGATTTACCTATTGCTACAGTCTTTAAACCCGCTTGCTGTGCTTTTTGGAAAAGCGTAGCCACCATAAGAAGTTGGTTGTTATAGTAAGCGTTTAGGGTATCTAATATTGCATAGTCTTCTGTAAAAACGGGTTGATTATAATCTACAGGCTTACCAGCAGAGTTATTCCCTGTAGCACCAGGTGTCCAAACGGTGTTGCCGTAAAATCCTGCCTTATCTGGAAAACTACCGGTGGCAAAGCTGGAGGCATTCATCATAGTAAAGGTAGGATATGTGGAATGATTGTCCTCAAAAAATACCCCATCTTGGGCTAATTTGTATAGGTTGGGCGTGTCTGTTGGATTTACCGAATCTGGACGAAGTCCGTCCCATACAAAGATAATAACATTTCTGGGTTTGACCTCACTGCTACCACTACTACCACAAGCGTATAGAAAGGCACTTATGACGAATAAAAGAAAGAACCACTTTTTTCTCATGGCTTCGCCTCCTTTCAATAGGAATTTTAGATGTGAGTTGTTAAGTTTTAGTTAAGAGAGTGGGTTAAAAAAGCGTTTTTGGTCTGTAGCCTCTCATAAAGTCCTCACCGCTGACTTTTTTACCTTTTGGATTTATAAGTTCAAGGATTTCAACAGAACCTTCACCGCAGGCAACCTGAAGTTTTTTTGGGTGTATCACTTGACCAGGATGGGCGCTTTCTTCACAAACCCTTACCCTCAGAATCTTTATCCTTTCCCCGCTCTCCAGAAAACAATAACAGTCAGGGTAAAGCCCCCTTATCCTATCCCTAACGCTAAAAGCTTGTGCCTTCCAGCATATGCGGTACTCCTCTTTCAAAATGGGAGGTGCGTAAGTTGCTTCTTGGTGAGCTTGTGGTATGGGTTTTATATCACCTGCAAACCATTCTTTTAGAGTATCAACGAGAAGTTTTGCTCCTTTTACAGACAGCTTATCGCTTAGGCTCACAAAGTTATCGTCCTCCTCTATGGGTAAGCTCTCTGCATTCAGAATGTCTCCAGTATCCATGCCTTCGTCCATAAGTATAATGGTATTGCCCGTTAGCTTTTCACCTGCCATAAGACATCTCTGTATAGGTGATGCACCTCTGTACTTGGGTAGTAAGGAAGCGTGAAGGTTTATACACCCATAAGGTGGCATCTGGAGGATTTCTTTTGTTAGGATCTTTCCGTAAGCAACCACGACGACGCAGTCAGGTTTGAGTTCCAAAAGTATATCACGAATTTGGCTTTTGCTCTCTGGCTGATACACTTTAAGGTTTAACTCCAAGGCGCTTACTTTTACCGGTGGTGGTGTGAGCCTAAGTCCTCTTCTTGCAGGTTTGTCTGGTTGCGTGATGACTCCCACTACTTGAAAGTGTTCGTGGAGAGCTTTAAGACTTGGCAGTGCAAAGGAAGATGTACCCATAAAGACTAACTTCATAGTTTTTTGTACTCCAGCGCTATGTCGTTGGCGAACCTGTAGAGGTGTGCCAGTTTATGCCTCTTTGCCTGCGATAGGTCTTCAACACCTATATGTCCCATGCCAAGTCCTTCACCTATCAAGATGGGTGCCACAAAAACGAAGAGCCTATCGTATAGGTCATCCTTCACAAAGTTGGTGATGGTTATGCTGCCACCCTCCACCAACAGGTGCATAATCTCCTTGAAGTAAAGTTGTCTGAGTACTTCTTTTAGATTTAGTTTTCCACCAATGGCTTCTGTAAGTACCACTTCCACACCTTCTTCCTGGAGGTTTTTTATCTTCTCCTTGTCCTCGGCTGCGGTTATTATTACAGTGTTGGAAGACTTATCCTTTACCAAATTGCAGTCCAAAGGTGTTTTTAAGTTGGGGTCAAGCACTATCCTGATGGGTTGCCTTTCCCAAGGAAAGGCTCTAACAGTGAGAGAAGGATTATCCCTTAGCAAGGTGTTTATGCCTATGAGTACCGCTGTGGCTTCTGACCTGAGCTTGTGAGCAAAATCTCTACTCTCCTGGTTAGTTATCCACTTGCTCTGACCACTTTTTAGTGCCATTCGCCCGTCTATACTTTGAGCCATTTTCAGGGTTATGTAAGGTCTCTTCTGAGTTATATAAGTGAAAAAATCTTCGTTTAACTCTTTTGCTTCTTCCTCCAAAACCCCCACAGATACTTCTATACCTGCCTGTTTTAGCCTTTCTGCTCCCTTCCCCGCTACTAAGGGATTGGGATCAAGCATCGCTATTACTACTCTTTTGACTTTTGCCTTTATAAGAGCGTCCGCACAAGGTGGAGTTCTTCCGTAATGACTGCAAGGTTCTAAGGTAACATAAACGGTGGAGTTTTCTGCTTGCTTTCCAGCCCTTTCAAGAGCTACTACTTCTGCATGTGGCATACCAGCCCGCTCATGGTAGCCTTCTGCTATAATCTTTCCATCTTTTACTATCACACAGCCTACTGTAGGGTTAGGATGTGTAAGCCCTTTTCTAATTTTTGCAAGCTCCAAAGCTTTTTTCATAAAGTAAATGTCTTTTTCAGTTGGCGTCATCACTAAAAAGTATTATCTTTTCGTCCTTTTTCTGAAGTTGCATGTATCTTCTTATGAACCTCTCTTTGTATGTGTTTGGGTATATATTTACAAGATCAAGTAGGTTTTCAAGCTTTGCGTTTTTGTTTTTAACTTCTTCTAAGCTCTTATCTATGCTGTGCAGAGACTTTTGCATTTTCCACACACTAAAGAGATTAAAAGTGCTGAAAAACAGGTTGTACACCGTCAAGATAGCAGACACCATCATAAAAACAAGGGGTAAAATCTCAGGAGATAAACTTCCAAAACTCCTCTTTCCCTCCGAACCTTGACGCATTACCAAGCTCCTCCTCTATTCTCAGAAGCTCGTTGTACTTAGCTATTCTATCTGTTCTAGAAGCAGAACCCGTTTTTATCTGACCGCTCGCTGTGCCTACAGCAAAGTGGGATATAAATGTATCCTCCGTTTCTCCAGAGCGATGAGATACTATGGTGGAGTAGCCTCTTTCCTTAGCTAAGCTTATGGTTTTGAGGGTTTCTGAAAGGGTACCCACCTGGTTGAGCTTTATGAGAATTGCGTTGGCTATACCTTCACTTATGCCTTTTTTGAGTAGGTCTGAGTTAGTCACAAAAATGTCATCTCCTACAAGCTGTACTTTCTTCCCCATAACCTGCGTTATTAACTTCCAACCTTCCCAATCATCTTCAGCCATAGGATCCTCTATGGAGATTATGGGATACTTCTCTATCAAGCGTAAGTAAAAATCACACAGGTCTTCTCTGCTTAGCTTTTTTCCCTCCAGATGATAGAGCTCATCCTCGTAATAAAACTCAGAGGAAGCACAATCAAGAGCTATTAATATATCTTGACCGGGAGTGTATCCAGCCTTTTCTATAGCAAGCATGAGCACATCAAGAGCCTTTTCTGTACTTTCAAGCTGTGGCGCAAAACCTCCTTCGTCCCCCACATTTGTAGAGTAGCCTTTTTCCTTAAGGAGCTTTTTCAGGGTGTGAAAAGTTTCTACTCCTATCCTTAAAGCTTCTGAAAAGCTATCCCCACCTACAGGCACTATCATAAACTCCTGCAGATCAAGAGGATTATCTGCATGAACACCGCCGTTTATCACATTCATGAGAGGTATGGGAAGTTTGTTGGCATTCATACCACCCAGGTATCTATAAAGGCTAATACCGAGTTCCTGAGCGCTCGCTTTTGCTACAGCCATACTGACCCCAAGTATGGCGTTAGCACCCAACCTGCTTTTGTTATGGGTACCATCCAAAGATATGAGTATGTTGTCTATGTCTTGCTGGCATGTAGATTCTAACCCTACTATTTCCTTTGCTATTATACTGTTCACATTATCCACCGCCTTTAAAACCCCTTTACCCATATACCTGTTTGGGTCATGATCCCTAAGTTCCAAAGCTTCTTTTTCTCCTGTGGATGCGCCACTTGGCACTATAACCCTGCCTAAAGCTCCGGATTCCAAAAATACCTCCACCTCTACGGTAGGGTTCCCTCTTGAATCTAAAACTTCCCTTGCTCTAACCTTCTTTATAGCAGACATGATTTAGATTATATCACTGAATCTCTTGGGTTAAAATTTAAGTCATGTATATACCCTTTGCGAGGAAATACAGACCAAAGTTTTTCAGGGATTTGGTGGATCAGGAGCCAGTAAAAAAGGTGCTCTTGAACGCTATAAAACTAAGTAAAGTCTCTTCTGCGTACATTTTTGCTGGTTTAAGGGGTACGGGCAAAACTACGGTAGCAAGATTACTTACCAAGTCCCTTAACTGCCTTAATTTGCAACACGATGGTGAGCCGTGCGGAGAGTGTGAAAACTGCCTTTCTATAGATAGAGGAAACTTTCCAGACCTTATAGAGATAGATGCAGCATCAAGCAGGGGAATAGATGACATAAGAGCTATAAGAGATGCGGTTTCTTACACTCCCATAAAAGGTAAGTATAAGGTGTACATTCTTGATGAAGCCCACATGCTAACCAAAGAAGCTTTTAACGCTCTACTTAAAACCTTAGAAGAGCCTCCTCCCAGAACTGTTTTTATACTGTGCACTACTGAGTATGAGAAGATTATACCCACCATACTTTCAAGATGTCAAAAGTTAATTTTTACAAAACTGAGCGAGGATCAGATGGTACAGAGACTAAAAGATGTGTGCATAAAAGAAGGTATAGCTTACGAAGAAAAGAGTTTGTACAGTATAGCAAAGCTCAGCGATGGGGGTATGAGGGACGCACTTTCCTTGTTGGACCAGATAAGCACTTACGGAGAGGGTAAAGTTGACGAAAAGAGTATAGAGGAGTTTTTAGGCATAGTATCCCAAGAGAAGGTAAGAGAGTTTCTAAATATGCTTTTAGACTCCAAAGTGGATGACGCTATTGAGTTTCTCAGGGGTATGAACGCCAAAGGTTTTAATCTTACAAGGTTCTGGGACACTTTAGAAGAAGAGATAAGGACTCTTTTGCTTTTCAGAGGTCTAAAGGAACCAGAGAGAGTCATCAGAGTAGAAGACTTCCACAAAAAGATGGCTCAAGTGCCCCTTAACGCACTTCTTTACCTTGAAAAAGTAATAAACACAGCCAGAGCAGATGCAAAAACCAGAGACTTTTTGAGAGCTTGCGAGCTTGCCATAATCAAAACTTTGATAATCAAAGACATTCTTCCTATAAAAGAACTGCTCAAAAAGAGCGACATCCCGCTTAAGGAAGACCAAAGTCTAAAAGAGAAGATCATAAAAGAAGTAGAGAAAACTTTGGGTATACTTGAGGCTGAAAAACTCAAAAAGCTTACCGCTAAAGAAGAAGGCGGGAAAATAGTGTTTCTTGTTCCAGAGGAAGATGCCAAAAGTATAGAGGTTAATAAGATAAAGGCAAGGTTCCCCGAAGTGAGTTTTGAGATCATACCTTCTGAAAACAGAAACGAAGAACTGCCAGAGTTTTCTCGGAAGGTAAAGGACTTATTTTCTGCAAAGGTGATAAAGCATGGAAAAAGCGATAAAAGCGAAGGTTCTTCTGGTAAGGAT